>CAZBFX010000034.1:0-11042 GCA_964491325.1 uncultured Candidatus Peribacteria bacterium | reverse complement strand
CCGACAAACATATGGTCTCTCTCGTAGAACCATCACCCAAGCGATCAAAGATGGCATGGTACATATCAATGAAAATAAAGTCGAATGATTTACCGTCGATCTCAATGAAGGAGACACAATCACGGGCTGGATCGGTGACAAAGTCGTCAAAGCCGTCATCACCACGGATGTCGCTCATGCTAAGTCAGATATCGTCCTCTTTCACAAACCTATGGGCTATGTCTGCTCCAAAGCTGATGAACACAATCAGACCATCTACGAACTTTTGCCCAAAGATTATAGAAACTACTACTATATCGGCAGACTCGATAAAGACAGTAGAGGACTGGTAATGCTGACGAATAATCCTGCGATAGTGCATAAATACGAGCATCCATCACAGCGTATCTTGAAGATCTATGAAGTCATCGTTCGTGTCATGGGTGATGACGAGATCGATGGTGAGAAACTGATCGACCTCATGCGTGTCGGTCGTCTCTGCGACCCTGATGGCAAATATATCAATGAACGTAAAGGAGATAAGAAAGTAGCATGATCTGACATCCTCAGCATTGTAGCTGGACAGGAGCACGATCTGCCCAAGACATGGGTTGCGACAGGCAAGAAAGCCCATGACCGTGCCTTCACCATCACGCTCAATCAAGGCAAAAAACGCCATATAAGACGTCTATTCCATTCATTAGGCTACAATGTCGTCGATCTACTCAGAGTGCAGATAGGGGACTATAAGCTCGAGAAGCTCGAAGAGAAAGAGGTGAAGGTGGTGGGGTAAAACTACTGAATTGTATATTACCCAGCAAAAAATTCTTCTAGCTTTCAATCTGATTCTAGTTTATTTAGCAATTCTATCATATAATATCTTGTTACATAATAATATATATCACTACTTGCTAGTGGTTTGCCAAAGTTCACGAAATTCCTAAGATTTTCTTCAATATTTAGGCTTTTTTGTCTAAACAATACATACTCAGGGAATACTGAACCTCAGACAATTTCACCTATCAGCTGATTTTCCATCATGGATCTACGTGGGTTTGGGAAGAGATCAATACCCTCTGCTACCTCATGTACTAGTATCGCTTTTATCAACTTTTCTATGTCAATTCAATATAACGATCAATCTGCAGCAATTCTTTGTAAATTGACCGTAATTTGAACTTTACTATTATTACTATCTTGATAAGAAGATAATAAAGCATTCTTTCAGTACTCCTCCATCTTATTATCTACGATTATTTCAAGAGGTGTAGTTCTGAAGAAAACGCCATCGGTAAATTTAACAACTCAGATATTGACAACATTATTGTCATTGCGATGATGTATGACCTGAGGATAAATAATATCTTCTACCATCTTTCTATAATCCTCTATATTGCCATCTATTTTAATCTCTCATTTATGAGATTCATCTCTCAATTGTTTAATTCTTTGTGCTTGCTCTCAGCTAAGAGTATCAGCTACGAAAGCAATAGTGTCTTTTCAGTCATTATTTATTATGATAGGAGGAATAGTATAATTACTATCAGAGACTGATTTATACTTATATGGTCTTGTTGGAGATGAATCACATGAAAAAAGTCATAGAAGAGTTGCCACCGCTACTGCAAGAGAAATAGCATTTTGTCTGGATGGTTTTGAGGATGGATTATTCATATACTAAAAAAAACAACTCGAGGTAAAAAATAGATTTTCTGTTATAATCATTACAAAGACAAAGTCAATACATTCATCTATCCTTGATTTCACTACCCTAAATAACTACTCTTGCTGTCATGTTCCCTCGTCCACTTCGCCTTACGGTCAAAGATATTCGTTACATCCAGCGTCAGAGACAGACGAGATTTTCGCAACACTTCCGTCTCCAGCATATCCCCCAATATCCGAATAAGAAATGTCATCAATGCAGCATCTACATCGCTGCCGATATCGTCCACAGAGCAGCTCGGAGACACCAGCTCAAGCGTCAGCTTATCGAGATTGTAAAATCCAGACTCAATCCCATTCAACATCCAAAACCTGCCTTGTCGGCAGGCATGCCCAGCATCCAAAAATTCTCTAAACTCTTCCTTTCGCTTAATCCCAAAAATGTGAAAGTCGATCTGAGATGACAAGACAAAGCATCTCGTGATGCCTGGATCAATACTATTACAGAAGCACTCACAAAGGAACGATCGCTTCTTTTCCCTAAATAGATTACCGTCATTGCGAAGCTACGACGAAGTTATAGTGCAATTGCGTCATCCCGAGCGAAGCCGAGGGATCTCATAGGTAATAATAAAAGATCCTTCACCCTAAAGGATTCCCTACGGTCACTTCATGCCGCTTCGCTTCATTTCGTTCAGGATGACGCAAGAGAAGTATCAATAGATTTCGATCTTTCTCACAATTACTGAACTGAAATTTATAATTTAACACGTATAACTTATAACTCCATGAAATGGATAGTCTGTGAAAATCTCCGTAGTGCCTACAATGTCGGCAACATCTTCCGTACGGCTGATGCACTCGGTCGAGGAGTCATCTGCTCAGGCTATACTGCCAGAGCTGATCATACGCAAGTGAAGAAGACCTCTCTCGGAGCAGAGGAGCTTGTTCCTTATAAGACCTTCGACACTATAGAAGAAGCGATGATATATATGAAAGATCATGGCTTAGTCATCACTGCAGAGATTACAGAGAAAAGTCTCTCTCTGACCGATGCTGATGTCCTCCAGACGGTCAAAACATCCACCGAGTCAGAAAGTGATATCTTTCTCATCGTCGGAAACGAAATCACCGGAGTAGAAGAGTATACGCTTACACAGAGCGATCTCGTCATCTACATTCCCATGCAGTGACACAAAGAATCCCTCAACGTCGGCCAAGCCGCAGCGATCTGTATGTGGGAATTAGCGAAAGCTAAGCTATAAAAATAAATAGACTGTCTACTGTCTAACTGTTTACTGTAAACTTTAATGACTGCCAATTACTATAGACCTCCTGACCATCTCTCGTATATACCATCGTACAAAATAGCTTCCTCTCTTTCTCCAGATCGGTTAGGGGAGTCGTACCGACATCCAGAGGCACCACAAGATTGACGATCGTATTCGCATCGATCGTCTGTCTCACACCGAGAGGATAGATATAATCCTGCTCATTGATCGTCGTGAAACAATAAATATCCTCGATACTACTGATAGCTGTATCACTAAAATTCCTGACCCCTATCTGGAGAAAGAGCTGTGTATCATACTGTCTAGGACTAGCTTTGTACCATGAGAGTGAGTACAGAGAGAGTCATGACTGATCCTGTGTATCATAGGTCTTCTGAAAAAAGTCTCTCACCGCCTGACGATGATCACGGAGCTCGAGCAAATCACGAGAGAGGAGAGCGACAAGATAGCTTGTATAGTCATGGAGAAATATCGCTTTCGCATCTCATTGTTTGCTTAGGATAATTCTCTCTTTGATAAGTGTATTACGCTGACTCTCTAGCCCGTCACGCAAGACACTCACTCCTGAGGAAAGGAGAGCTGATCGTTGATTTGCAAGTGACTGATTCAGTTCACGAAGATCTTGTCGATAGGCTGGACAACTATCAATATATCATCACTTCGGTACGAGGATACAATGCTGACGCACTGATGCAGGTGCATCGACAGAGTCAATAGTGGTGATTACCGCAAAGACCGTATACGAACATGATGCGATGAGCGATATTATAGCAATAACGAATCAGAGCTTTTTCATAGAGGAAGATAATAAAATAAACTTTATTTTTATTTCTTACTTGTAATAGTTCCTTTGAGAATATCTGAAACATACATAATATCACTATTTATATCATATATATAATTACCATAATTCCGATATCATTCATAAGTAATCATTATAAAGACATTATTTTTAAGGAATCAAAGAGAAAGATCGGGAGATGTATCTATTCGGATAGGAATACCATGATCAGTATGAAACCTTACTGTCTTATAAGATATAAAGTATTTATTATTTCCACTTTCATCTTCATATAAATTATTATAATCTCATTCAAGTAATTCTTTCTTATAAGATTCATACTCTTTAATAGCATTTTCATTAGACAAAAATTTATAAATTTCTATATATCTATCGGTATCCTCATTTGTATCATTTAAAGGATAAATCACTATTCTACTTCATCCTTCTATAGAAGATGTTGCAGCAATATTTCTAGGAAGAGTATCCAAAACTTTAAAATCCATCTCTCATGTAATAGCATAGATAGGATTTGGGTTAATACCATCTGCGGTACTAGCTCTTGGTAGATTCCAAAAAATAATAATACCTATTACTATTAAAACTACAATAATCAATATTTTTTTCATGTAAGTTGAAAACAATAAAAAAACCATACTCCGAAGAATATAGTCTCTTTATAAAGCAAAAGCAAGGGCTTCATGGTAGGGTAACTTTTACACCGATGTTCCCAATAATCCAGCCTTTCTCGCATTAGCTCTATCACTCTCCGTGAGGAAAATCTTACGAAGTCTGATAGCTTTCGGTGTGATCTCGACATACTCATCTGTCCCGATATAGGCCAGAGCATCTTCGAGGGTCATTTTCCTGATCGGCTCGAGTCTCATCGCTTCATCGTGACCTTTGGATCTCATATTAGTCAATTGTTTATTTTTCGTGAGATTGACAGCCATATCACCAGGTTTTGCTGATTCGCCGACGACCATACCTTCATAGAGTTCATCGCCTGGTTCGACGAAGATTGTTCCTCTCTCTTGGAGCTTCCAGATACTATATCTCATCGCTACACCTCTATCCATCGATGTCATCGATCCATTCATCCTCTTCGGGATATCGCCTTTGTGTCTATCATAGTGACTAAATGAACTATACATGATACCTTCCCCTCTCGTCATCAAGATAAACTGTGCTCTCAGTCAGAGCAATCCTCTTGTCGGACAATCAAATTGGAGAGTAGTCTGACCATTGTGCGTGACCATATCAGTCATCATACCTTTGCGATCCGAGAGCATCGTGATCACATCACCCGAGAGCTTATCATCGACCGTGATGACTACTTGTTCGATCGGCTCCATGAGATGACCATCGACCTTCTTCATGATCACCTGTGGTGCAGATACCTGGAGTTCAAAACCTTCTCTCCTCATCGTCTCGATCAAGACAGAGAGATGAAGTTCACCTCTCCCTGAGACAGGGAATCTATTTCACTGAGAAAAATCGACCTTTAGTCCTACATTCGTCTCAAGCTCTCTCGTAAGTCTCTCCATGAGATTTCTCGATGTGACTTGTTTCCCTTCACGACCCATAAACGGACTATCATTGATAAGAAAATCCATCGTCAAGGTCGGCTCATCGACATGAATAGGTGGCATCGCTTCGGATCATTCGACACCGATCGTCTCACCGACGAATATATCGCTCATACCCGAGACGGTGACGACATCACCCGAGATCGCTTTCTGTTTCTCGACTCTCGTCAATCCGAGTGTCGTGAAGACTTTCGCTACTTTACCTTTTCTCGTCTGACCATCATTACCAATAATAATAACTTGCTGACCGGCAGTCAAAGTACCCGCATAGACACGACCGATACCAAGTCTTCCAAGATAATCATCATAACCCAGATTCACCACCTGCAATTGTAATGGTTGATCAGAAAGATCAGGAGCAGCTGGCACATGCTTCAATATCGCTTCAAATATCGGTGTAATACTCGTCGGAGGATTTGCTGGATCAAATCAGACTAATGAATGCATCGCATAGCCATTCTTCGCACTCGCATAGACGACGGTAAACTCTGCTTGTGCATCATTCGCACCGAGTGTCAGGAAGAGATCAAATAACTCGTTGATCACCCACTCAGGTCTAGCAGTCGATTTGTCGATCTTGTTAATCACGACGATAGGCTTGAGACCGAGCTCAAGTGACTTCTTCAAGACGAATTTCGTCTGTGGCATCGGACCTTCATAGGCATCGACGACGAGGAGGACAGAGTCCACCATACGAAGCACGCGTTCTACTTCTGATCCGAAGTCAGCATGGCCAGGAGTATCGACGATATTGATCGTCTCTTCGACACCATCATGATTGTACATGATCGATGTATTTTTCGCATAGATGGTGATACCACGCTCACGCTCTTGGTCATTGCTATCCATGACGAGATCAGCTCATTCGAGCTTCGCAAGTGTTCATGACTGCTGGAGAAGTTGATCAACGAGTGTTGTTTTGCCATGATCGACATGGGCTATGATAGCAACGGTACGGATAGACATAAGAAAAGTTGAGAATTAAAAATGAAGAGTTTAGAGTAAGATTACTATTACCCACCGTCCATCCTACGGACATCTTTTTTTTACTCCCCTGTCCTACGGACATCCCCTCTGATAGAGGGGAACTTCTCCTCTAAGGGATTCATTTGCGGAGTCCCTCCCTTTCAGGGAGGGTAGGGTGGGTTATTATTAATAACGCTATCAAACAAAGAAAAAGAGTGTCAGAAACACTCTCGCTAGATAATTAATAATACTATACAGAAAAAGAAGGTAGAAAGCAAATGATTAATCATAAAAGAGGGAAAGAATTATACTAAAGTATTTTATACAATAGTATTGACATTGGTCCATATAATGTGTATATATTTACTATTTAGTACTATCGATTATTAATCTATGAAAGACTTGAATAATATGAATCCGACTATACTTATACTACATGGACTCGTAGGACATCCCGATGAACGAAAATGATTGACTGCAAAACTCGAGTCAGAGTGATATAAAGTATTGGCTCCCAATATTCATAAATTACCTACTTCGTGAAATCCACAAAGAAAAACCAAAGATGATTTAGTAGCTGCTCTTAAGGCCTATATAGTAAATAATATAGATAATAGTTGAAATATTGCCATACTGGCAAACTCTATGGGTACGCATTTAGCAGAATGTTTAGTAGAGGATGAAGCCATACTTGCACGTATTAGTCATTATATTTCGGTAGCGTGATGTGGTTTATGAGTACAACATGGTAATGGAGAATTCGCAGATTTCATGAAATTGATCGCATGAGATGGATCATGATTTTTCGCATTAACAAATGGGATGAAGAAGTTAATGAATACAAATGATATACAATCTTTCATTACACTAAGATATAAAAGTTTTTTAATAAAATATATGCTACTTTTGTATCATTTCTTGAAAAGTACCACCGTAGAATCATTACGCAATGATATGATAAGATTAGGAATATCAAAGACTATATGAATACCTACCTCCAGTATTAATGAAGATTTCATTACTCGTACTCTATGAATCATGTGATCTATGTGATCAAATAATACATGGGAAGTTAATCAAAATATAGCTACCATTGCTTTATGATTACCAAAAGAAGGAAAATGAACACAAAAAGATGCAGCCTTTAACCAAACTAGAAATAAACTTTGAAAGATGAAAGATAATTGAGTACAAAGTATGGTTATAGGAGGAGTGAATGATCCTATGGTAAGCATAGATAATATAAGAAAGATGGGAGAATCATTAGGAGTAGAAGCACATATGTATCCAAACGGATGACATGCCCCTCATCTATCACCAGACGCAGAGAGATTTAGTTTTGATATAATAGATTTTCTAGAGAGAACTAAAGCTTCATAACACTATACTAACAAAAAACCCTCCTGATAGTCCTTCGCCTGCGATCGCATCGACTCATACATCACGAGAAGTATCTGTGCAATCTGCTTATTCTCAATGATCGTAGTCGTGATGAATGACTCTTGATAACAATGAAGAGCAATCTTTGCTCACCAGATCTCTATCCCTCCCTGGATGATCTGCTGATCAGGCAATGTCCTGATCATCACATCGTAGTCATCCTTCCACTCCAGATGCCAAAAATCTCTAAAACTCGTCGGTAAAATCAATCTCGTCAGAATCTTTTTTTGTGCTCTCTGGGTATAAGATCGATGAAATATCTTCTCATCGACGAGTAGTTGCAGTGCATTCGCATCATAGATGATCGATATCGGTTCATTATCTTTGGCCATCTCGAGGAGAGTCGTATTGATACCTTCTATCCCTTGATACATCCTCGTCTGCGGAAAAGATTCACGAGACTGTTTGATATAGTCGAAGATATTCTTGGAGGCATCGAGACTATTTTCGAGTTGTTTGAGTGCGAATTTCTTCTCTTCCAGCAAGGCATACAGTCCATCAATACTATGGGGATAAACGAGACGCTTCTTCCCATAGTAGGTCTCGAGAAATAGTCCCATATCGATCAACTTCGTCACTGCCTGATGGACCGACAATCTAGCAATAGTCGATTGACGACTCAGCTGAATCACAGTCGCTGGTCATGTGATCAAACCAGCGAGATAGACAGCTCTTTCGGTCTCATTGAGATCAAATTTGATAAGTATCTGTTCGATCTCTTGGAGACGGGGATGATCACTCAACATAGGAAGACGAAAAGAATAAAGTTTTCTGACAGACTATCACGGACAGTCAGAGTGTTACCTTTTTTATAACATATTTACGAGTATAGTCGAAATATCTTTTTTTGCAATAGTTTTTACATACTCTATTGTTGTTTGTATAATAACAACATACTTTGACATATTTACTTGCAAATGAAAGTAAATATATTATAGTCTGTGCATTACTCTATTCTCTCTATTTACGCTATCTTCCCTCTTTCCATGTCCAGCCTCTCATATCGACAATCCAAGATACAAGACAAACGCAAAAAGACTCCGTGGAGAGACTTCGTGATGGAGATTTGTAGTCGAGCACCCTTTGTGTATACGAAAGATCGAGGCATGGTTTCGAAATACCCTAAGTCTATGAGAATCAGTCACGTCATCAAAAATCAAGAATTTGCCGACAGAGACAATACGACAATAGCAGAGTATAGGTGATCAAGCTTTTTTGATGCATTGCAGGACATAGCATCAGGAATAGCTGTGCCTCACTTTAGACATGTGAATGCCGAAAATTCTGATTATGCCGATATTATCATCAACTCCAAATCCAATTACCTATCCAATACTGTGATCAACGGATGTGAAAATGTCTTATACTCCTTATCAGTCAAAGACTATTCTCATACGATACTCAATAGCATAATGGTACGAAATCATTGTACGAATGTCTTTAGCTCCAGATCAGTAATCCATTCGTCACATATCTTTTATTCACAAAATATTCATAACTCACACAATCTTCGATTTTGTGATACTATGATAGGATGTAGCGAATGTCTCTACTGTCATAATCTTGAAAATGCTTCGTATTGCATCTCCAATCAAAAGTTAGATCAAGATGAATATTATAAAAAGAAACAAGAATTACTGAAGGATAAATGATCATTTGCAAATCACCACCAACAGATTCGAGAAAAGAGATGAGAAAACATTCTCTGTGCTGATACTCATGGAACATTCAATAGCGAATGTCAAGATGTTTCTCAGTCACATTATTGTTACAATACACATCATGGTCGTAATCTTATTCTTCATGGATCGACTAATGGGTCAGAGTATGCATTCGATTGCTATACAGGCTGATCTCCACAGGCGGCACACTTTTATGGGGTATTTGCATCATGAAACTGTGAACATCTCTACTGTTCATGAGGTAATGATGAATGATGCAATAATCTCTACTACTCTATGCTCTGTGACAACTGCTCCTATTGCCTCTGATGCATCTGACTCAAAAATAAACAGTTCTGTATCCTCAACAAACAATATACCAAAGACGAACGATATGAAAAAGTAGATGAGATCTTCTGACAGATAGAGAAAGACGGATCACTCTGAGCATTCTTCCCAGCAAGCATGAATCCTTTCTATTTCAATGATACAGCTGCATATCTGATAGATGATTCTTTCACGAAAGAAGAAGTAACGCAAGCCTGATACCTCCGACGTGACGAAGCGGTCAAGGTCGACATCCCCGCTGATGCCGAAGTCATCCAGTCCAGCAATCTCGATCAGTTTGAATCACGAGAGCCATCCCCCTGACAAGGGGGAGTTGAGGGGGTTTGGACCATCTCTGCTGACATTCTCAAGAAAGTGATTCAAGATGAATCCTGAAACTATTATCGCATCATCCCAATGGAATATAAATTTCTTATGAAACATGGACTTCCACTTCCGAGGCAGCACTGGCTCGAGAGGATGAAGCAAAATTTCAAAATACAGTAGACAAAAGTTTTATCAATACTATTATTTTCATGACTACCTTACAAGATCGACAATCCAAGATACAAGACAAACGCAAACAGACTCCGTGGAGAGAGTTCCTGATGGAAGTTGTGAGTCGATATACATTCGGACTAGGCAGAAATAATGGTACTGTATCGAAGTTCCCTGAATGACCCAGATCAGGAAAGATCGTATCAACCAAAGAATATATCAATAAGTATCCTGATGGCAATACAACAACACTCCCGTATAACCCGTCAGTTAGCTTCTTTGATCATTTCTCAACACTCTTTAAAGTTTCTGATAAACCTTGATTAGTCGATTTGGGATCCAGCAATGATGGGACGGAGTTTTCTGATTGCGTCTTCGGAGCGAAGAATGCCTATCTCAGCTTCGTCGTCGGCACCAATGCCGAGAATGTCATCTACTCGACACTCGTCTATGAAAACGTCTCCAATGTCCTCAACTCTGTCTTCGTGACGCTCAATAGCGATATTATCTTCCATTCACACAATATTAATAAATCATTCAAGGTCTTCTATTCCAATCATGTGTACGAATCCAACAATATATGGTTTTCGAGCAATCTGATCGGCTGCAGTGAGTGTCTCTTCTGTGATGACCTTCAAAATCAATCCTATTGCATCAATAACCAAAGTCTCACGAAAGAGGAATATATGCTCAGAAAAGAATCGTTACTCCATGACAGGAAAAAATATGACGAGTATTATACCAATATCAATCATACAGCAAAAAATATCAACTCAACATCCACCAACTCCTACGGTATCGTCCATAGTAATGATATCGAAGATTCCTATTATACGAATAGACT
>CAZBFX010000033.1:0-11322 GCA_964491325.1 uncultured Candidatus Peribacteria bacterium | reverse complement strand
CTTCACCGATGTATTGCTTGGGGACACCGATACGTAGTCATTGCAATGACAGAGCTCTCTTGTCTCGATGATGATCGACACTCGTACTATCCTGGGGATCATATCACTTGATCGCATCAAACAAGATCTCTGCATCGGACACGGTCTGTGTCAGGACTCCTACTTGATCAAATGATGACGCATGAGCGGTCACTCCATATCTCGAGACTGCTCCATAGGTCGGCTTGAGTCACACTATCCCACAAAACGATGCTGGCTGACGCACACTTCCTCCAGTATCCGTACCGAGAGCTCCCAGTACCATTCCACTAGCGACTGCGACGGCAGAGCCACTGGATGTCCCACCAGGGACTCTATTGATGCCATGAGGGTTGATCGTCGGACCGAAGGCAGAGTTTTCACCACTCGATCCCATAGCGAATTCATCCATATTCGTATGACCGATCATCACACCACCATGAGCGACGAGATTGCGATAGCATGTCGCATCATAGGGACTGACGAAGTCTGCCAACATCGTCGATCCGCTGGATGCGATATATCATGCCGTCAGGATATTATCTTTGATAGCTATCGGTGCTCCTGCGAGAGGCAACTGCTTCACTGTCTCACTGCTTAACTGTCCAACTGCATCAGAATGAAATCTCACGAAAGCATTATACTGCTCGTTGAGTGTCTGTGCGTTCGCTACGCTCTCTGCGAGATAGGTCGCAGGATCGATCGTCCCAGCCTGTACAGCTGTGATATAGGAAGCGAGAGTATGTCTCTGTGTCATAAGAAATAAGGAAAAAACAAAAAATGCTCACTACTGTGAGCATAGTCGTTTGGATGGGTGAAATCAATTGTTTATGGAGAAGAAACGCAAAACCTATACAGTAGGAACGACTGGTAGAGGTAATCAATTTGCTACGAGTGTTTCATGTGCCATAGCCTCCTGATTCTGTTTAAGAATCTTTCCAGAAGCTTTATTTCTTTCTAAGAGCAATGCCAAAAGAGTTGACCTAGTAGGAGTTGTAAGTCAATCAATAAATCTAGTTACCTCTTGTGGAGTTAAATTTCATCATAAAGTAGGTATCGTATCATATACTACTCAAGGAGCATCATTTCCCCCAATTTCAAGAGCATTTCTTAACAACTCTTTTGCGGAGAATGAGAGCATTTTTATAGCTGCTTCTAGATCAATTCTCGTACAATCTACGCTGTTTTGTCACATTTTTATCAAAAAATAGGATATAAAACATTGCGTTTATATATAAATAGAATACTAATGTCAATAGAATATATAAGAATAGATTGCTTTACGGGGCCTACCCAATCCCCAACTTCTTCACCATCTGATCATAGACAGGATAACGGTCAGTAAATTTCTCTTTGAGATAGTTATCCAAGAGCGTCTTCCGATCCGACCACGAATGACGAAAATCCGCCGCACTATCCGCCCATTCTTGTTCGAGGACCTGGATAGCTTCGCTCGATCTCTTGAGCTTCGTCTCTCTGACGAGCGACTGGAGTGCGGGATCAACATGGGTCTGCAGTGTCTCATAGGATGCATCATTACTCAGGATGCTCAGGGTCAGACGATCTCGTGGGATCGTATCTAACGATGTCAGAGATGTCTGTCGTTGCGATGACTGGAGAAAGACTTCTGTCTGCTGATGGATCATCTGCCAAAAGTCCTGGACTGACTCCTGTGTCTGCGTGGTATCACCGATCTCGAGTTCGAGATAGGGATTGAAGGAGACTTGTGTCCCTTTCATTGCACCACTCGATGCGGTATACTGTCGGAGATACTGATGGAGATTGTATTCGGTGGGTCTCGTCGACCAGACAGCTCCGATACAGAGATAATTGGCGATGGAGAATGTATGATGGATATGTCCCGAGATCAGTTTGATAGCATCACGAGTCAGCCGATACGGAGACAATGCGAGATCTTTGTAGTGAAACTGGACTTTCAGTCAGGGAAATTTCGTTTGTGCAGTATAGTAGTGATGGACTATCATAGCGAGAGGCTTTTCTGTCTGTTGTGCCTTTTCTACTTCTTGTGCTAGATAGTGATTGAGATACCAACTCTGCACTTCCATCGCATTGGATGAATGCTGGAGTACTTCGGGGACTATTGCATCGTTTGGCTTTATAGTTTTATTGTCATTCATATAATCCTTCCAATTGAGCATATAGGGCAACATCAGTATTTCTTCTCACTCGATAGTGAAAGTCTGCGGTTCAGTGATGAAATAAATATTACTTTCCATCTTTCAATCCCTGTCTGCCGATCAGGCAGGTCTCATGCTTATTATCATCCTCCTCGCTTCTTCGTACACGAAGTGCTGTCCTATCCGATCATGATTACCTGCCAAGATATAGACGATCTTGCCCTCTCTCACGAGCTCGAGAAAGAAATCGAGCAATAACAAAAGTGATGGTCTATGGTAGTTGAAATGATAGACAAAATCACCAACGAAGATAATATGCGTCTCATCGGCAAAACTACTGACATACTGACGTAGCATCTGGATGATCGATGGAGCATGACGATGATGGATATGGATATCGCCGATAAAGAGCATAAATGCAGTGCAGAGTTAAAAAATAAGAATTCAGAATATTGCAACAACTTTAAACGATTTTCGACTACTTTAAACTCTATTTACCCTATCCTCCTTATAGTATCTACTTCTCCCCTCCTCTGCAATAAGAAATTCAAACATCTTATAATTAAATCAGCCCTATAACATATTGACAATAAGTAGATATATCTCTAATATGAATATATAGATTGACTTTACTCTATTAAAACCTCACATGAACAAACTAAACAATAAAAAAGTAACACAAGAACAGACCTATCATCTTCAAACAGACAAACAGGCACAGATAGAGGCAGTTATATCTAGTGGAAAGACACGAAGTATAGTTGATGAGATCAAACATGGTGTCAAAATGTGGCAGGTTGAGAATTTTTTGGAGGGTATAGTGAGGACTTCTCGAAAAGATCAAACAATCAAATTACCAGATAATTTTGATCAAATGTCATACTCTTCTTACATAAGCAAAATCGTTCTTGCTAGGTATTTTAAAATAGACAATTGGGAGTGAATTAAAACACTATGGGCAGATCAGAACCTAAGAATATTTATGGGTGGGGCACAATATAAAGGACCCTTTCCTATAAAAGATGACAAACTTCCTGATCTTCAGGAATTATTGAATCTCAAAATGGTGAATTCCGATCAAACACTCTGAGACTTTATAGATCAAGAATTAACGAATGCAAGAATTGGAATACCAGCTGGAATACCACATATTCCTGCAAGAATTGCTACAACCGCAGATTCTCATAGCATAATCGAAAGATTAGATGTTGGTATGACAGATGAAGAAATTGCGGAAGCAATTAGTCTCTTATAATATTATTTTTCATACAACATTATTTTTCTCTTATGGTTTAACTACAAGAGATACTTTTTCCCTTGCAATACGAACCTCATACAGATACAAAATCATTGCTTTCATCCTCTCATTCTTTATCTATGGATCACAATCCAACCAAACCCAAACGACATACGCTCATCGCATCGAAGTTTCTCTGACTCTCTCTCAGACGAGATGATGGCTTTATCCGCAATATCATCGTCGTGATGGGTACGGTACTCGTACGGGCAGGGATGCGATGATTGTTAGAAAAATACCTCTTTGATGACAGTAGCGGTGCCTATATTATCTCTATTGTTATTGGGGTATTACTACTATTTCTCCTGGATGGAAGTCTCGAGAGACTCTGAGGTTATAAGAAAGTTGTGAGAGAGACTAAAGAGACTATCGCAGAGCTAACGAATCCTCGCAAAAAGAAAGGATGAGAGATACAATAAAACACTTAGATCATTAGAATACTTTATCATAATTTATAATCAATGAGCAGACTTTTACGGATCGTTCTAGTCGCAACTACTGTTATTGTAGCTGGTTGTATCGACAAAAAAGATCCTCCTGTTGATGTACCAGTTATAGAAACGTCAGATGTAGAAACTGGCACTCTATCTACTTTTAATACTGGCACTATAGCACCCATTGATACAGGGAATATAGAAACAAACATACCAACAAATAAAAAAGACGATACTGAGCCTTCCGACACCATAAAAATGGATCCTCCAAAAACAACAGAAGTATCTGGATTGGGGAAAGTAGAGTGTTGATTTCAGCCCGATAAAAGATTAACGCCTCGACGCGGCAATGTAGTAGCAGCATGTCAATGGAACGATATGCGTGGTAATAACATCATCATTATAAGTCATCGTGCTCCTTATGATTGGCATACAGAAAATCCATCAATGGGAAAGTTTTCTCCATATGGGAAAGATGGATATGATGAACTAGCAGAACTATTTGCTTATCATTACATTTATAGTAATGAGCTTCAAAAATGGAAAGCATATCGGACCCTTCATGATTTTGCATTTGGTGAGTCTGGTATCGGTATGGATTACCAACCAAAATCACTACACCTTGCTGACATAAATCATGATGGTAAATCTGAGTCATCGTTCTTTTACACTATCCGAGGAGGCACATCTCGTAATGATTGCTATTATAGTGCTAAATTGATTTTTCATCCTGATGTTACAAAATATAAAGTAACATGAACAACTGGTCTAGGGAAAGAGTGGGTAGAAGATGGTGAATATACAGAGAAAATAATGGAAAAATATGATAAAAATCTTAGCAAAGAGAATCTCGAATACCTCAAAATCAAATGGGCAGAATATCATAAAGAACAATTACGTCTTGATACTATACGATCTCAAGGACACTGCTAAAAAGATTTATTTGTTTATCTTGCAATTCCGCCCCTTTCTAAGTATATAGAGAGATATTTTATTTTATCTTTTATATTTCCATGAAAAAAACTATTCGAATTGTCATCATCGCAGCCATCTGTACAGGTGCATACATGTATCTCAAGCCAGCAACTATCGATCCATCACTTATCGCTGAGACAACAGATGTCACAACAGGTACTATAACTACAGGTACTACCACCACAGCAAACCAATTCTCTCTCAATGCAAACAGCACACTCAACTGGACTGGTCGTAAAGTCGGTGGTGAGCATTATGGTACAGTGGCTATCACTGATGGATTTGTCGCTCTCGAAAGTGGCATGGTCGTTGCAGGAGAATTTACCATCGATATGGCTACTATCGCATCGACTGATCTCTCAGGAGACGAAGCAAGTAAACTCGTCGGACATCTTTCAAGTGCAGACTTCTTCGATGCAGTACAATATCCTACAGCGAAGTTCACAATCACATCGATCACTGCCAACGCTTCATGAGCGAACATGTACGATGTCGTCGGAACACTCATGATGAAAGGTATAGGGAAACAAATCAACTTCCCAGCGACGATCGTCATGACAGCTGACAGTGTGAATGTCACAGCAGGATTCTACATCAACAGACAAGATCGAGCTATGAATACAATGGCTGGCGTCATCGATGATAATCTTGGTATTAGCTTCAATCTTATGTTTGGCAAGGCATTATAATCTACAGCATCTATAAAACAAAAATCCCTCATTGCGATGCAGTGAGGGATTTTTTAGAGAGAAAAAGAAAATTTCCAGGCTTGCAAAATACATCTCCAATGACTATAATCCTGGTAATTTGGTAATGTAGAATTTTGGTGATTTAATAGTGTAGACTCTCTTTTCGACTATTTTCAACAACTTTCAACTCTATTTACTCTATCCTCCTCATATATGTCCCAAGTCGCTATCCGTGAATATGATGCCAAGACCCTCTTCGCCGACTATACGAAGACTCCCTACGATGGTCATCTGATCGATATAACAAATAACAATCGAGAGCAAGACTTCCTCGCTTCACCTATCGCACAGTCAGGGAAATCGCTCGTCGTCAAGCCTGATATGCTCTTCGGTAAGAGAGGAAAATACGGTCTCGTCGGAGTGAAGCTCAACCCTGAGCAAATCGTGACACGAGTCAGAGAAAAATCCTCTTCTCCCACGACTATCAAAGAGAAAACAACTATACTAAGCATCTTCCTCGTGGAGTACTTCGTCCCCCATACTGCGGAATACTATATCGCTATCAAGACGGATCGTGATCATGATACCCTCATGCGAAGTGAGACGGGTGGCATGGATGTCGAAGACAATCGAGATAGTGTGAAGACGATCGAGATAGCACTCTGATCAGATACCGATAGACTCGGAGACATAGCAGATGAACGTGTCCAAAAACACATCAGCTCACTTCTCCATTTTTTCCGTCGCTATGGTTTCGTCTATCTGGAAGTGAATCCATTTTGTCTCGATGAAAATGGGAGTATGGTGAATCTCGATATGGTAGCGAAAGTCGACAACTGTGAGAGTTTCAAACAAGCTGCATGGAAACATATTACCTGGACAAAAGCATTTGGTGAAGACAACTACCCTGCCGAAGACATCATCAAAGCACTGGATGAGAAAACAGGTGCTAGCCTCAAGCTCTCCATCATCAATCCACACGGTCGTATCCGACTCCTCCTCGGGTGAGGCGGAGCATCCGTCATCACGATGGATACGCTTGCCAATGCCTGACTCCTCGATCAGGTCGCCAATTATGGTGAACTCTCTGGTAATCCTGACTATGACAGCAATAAAGCCTATATCGAGCAAATCCTCTCGATGATGGCCGCAAATGATGCGGAGAAACAATACCTCTGTCTCATCGGTGGTATCGCTAACTTTACTCGTATCGATCATCTCTGCCAAGCATTCGTCAAAGTCCTCGAAGAAAATATCGCTATCGTCAAAGAAAAAAATATCCACATCATCTGTCGTCGTGGTGGAGTGAATGATACCCAAGGTCTCGCTCTCGTGAAGAAGTTCTGTGAGCAGAACACTATCCCCTGTCAGATATTCGATGGCTCGACCTATCTGACTGAGTGGGTGAAGGAGTTAAAAAACCTCTAATTTATTATTTCTATTCTGAATTCTTAACTTTTAATTCTAGAATTGTTTATGTTCTCCGGTATCATCTCCTGACAAGCACCCATCCTCGCTATCGATCATGGTACATTCACGATGTACGATATCTTCGGCGATCTCACTCTCGGGCAGAGCATCGCTCATGATGGGGCTTGTATGACGATCTCCGCTCTCGGTCAGGAGAGCTATAGTTTTTTCGTCATGGAAGAGAGCTTTGCGAAGACAAATTTTGCAAGCAAAAAAGTCTGACAGAGCTTCAATGTCGAGAGATCTATCAAGTATGGCGATCCTGTGGACGGACACTTTGTCACAGGCCATATCGACACGACTGCAGTGATCCAAATGATAGAAAAAAGAGAGGACGGTTCACGATATGTGACACTCTCTCTCCCGTGCTCTTCTCGTCCTTATCTCATCGACAAAGGAAGTATCGCCGTCAATGGTGTCAGCCTCACCGTCATCAATCCGAGAATCGATAACGATAGCTGCCTCTTCGCCATCAGTCTCATCCCCTACACCATGGCTCATACGAACCTCGGCACCTTACACGAATGAGATCTCGTGAATATCGAGTTTGATATGCTGGGGAAGTATGTGATAAATAAAAAATAGAAAGTTATCAACAGCATGAGAGAAAGATGATTATCGAATTTCATTAGAGGGAATCAAGAGGTTTATATTCTGACCTGGATGCAATACCGCAAATGTGGATTGGCAACTAAAGATAGTAAGCTTTTTAGATAATACGGTTTTTATGTTATAATCTTTAATATCTTACTAAGCAGAATGAAGGTAAAATATAGTCTATAATTACTATCTCTCATCTTCTTTGCTATCTGTGATCTCAAGGCCAGGAAACGAAATTCACAACTTTAATGCTTGCATCAACTGAGGAATAGTTTTAGATAAAGCCTCTAGCTTAGCAAAGTTACTACACTTTCGCCCACTGAAATCAATTCAATCGAGATCAATTCATAATACTTGCAATTTTGGTATCCGGGAGGCTATTTTCTCATGGTACATTGTTTGATTATAGTAACGACTAGGATATCATGCTTTTATTGTCCCTAGTTCTATTGCATCTACTAAATCCTTTAATGCGTAAAATTGTTCCTGTGTAGTGAGGGTAAATACTCTTTCAATTGCTACTGTACCAGCGTGTACTACCACCTCACTAAGGGTGAAAGTTGCAGAAGGAAACTGCGTAACTGGAGATTTTTCTAATGCCATAATGCACTACAGGTAGAATGTAAAAGAAATACCATAATTAATATGCATATATATATGCTTTGTCAAGTCTTTTTATACATCTCATACATCAAGTCACTTTCTCATTCTCAGCTCTTGCAAAAACACTGTCATATAGCTATGATATTGGCACTTTGGTGATTTAGTATTTTGGCAATTTAGTATTTTAGAGGTTTAGTTTTTAGCTTTTGCCTTCGCTCTCAGCCTTTTCAACAACTTTCTCCCATTTTTAACAACTTTCGACTATGTCTATGTCCAAATACACTCCCATAGCTCTCCACGCATCATCATGATATGAAACACTCAGATCGGCCTTCGTCGTCGCAGAGCGAAACAGAGACCACACCGAATCACTCGCTCAGCTCAATGCAGACCTCCTCACCAGTCAGGGATGTCCTTCTCCCGATATTTTTCGAGTACCTGGGTCGCTCGAGCTACCAGGATTTGCAAACCAACTCCTCCAGACGGGCAACTACGATATAGTCATCGTCTTCGGTGTCATCATCAAAGGCAAGACGATGCACTATGAGTTTATCTCATCAGCGATCTTTGATGGCATCGTCTCCCTCTCGATCAGCCATCCATCGCAGGCACTCATCTCTGGCATACTCACGGTCGAAGATCCCTCTCTCCTCCCCGAGAGAATCTCTGATAACTTCGCCAGAGCTGCGTTAAATCTCTGGTCAGAGAAACAGAAGATAACAATGTACAACCGTTTCTCTGCAAGGTAGAATTAACAATGAATAATACACAACGCAGGATTTCCTCCCTGACAAGGGTCTCTTACTCGAGGCAACGAGAGGAGGGGGACCCGTAGGGTGGTGGGTTTGTAGGCAAAGAAGGAGATATCCTGCAACAGACGGAGAAGGAGTGAAGTAAAGTTTATTAATATATTATCATTATCATGATCATCACCTGACCCATCATCCAATGAACCCAGACAGGTAGACTCCTCGGTTTCCCGACGGCGAATATCGCACTCGATGAGATGACCAAAAGTGCTTTGACAAATACCGTCTCGATCTGTATCATCGATCTCGATGGCATGAGCTATCATGGTGTCGGCACCTATCTCCCGCATAAGGGAGTCTACGAAGTCCATATCTTCGATTTTGATCGTGATATCTATGGGCAGACAGCAACGATCACCTTAGTCCAGCACATCAGAGATAATAAAAGATTCGATACTGACAAGGATCTGAAAGCACAAATTGCAAAAGATTGTGAGGTGGCGAGAGAGTATTTCAAGGAAGTAATCGAATAGCACAATAAGATATTATTTTGTATCAATTGGGTAAAGGATATTAGAAGAAGAGCAAAAGTTCATTTTAATTGTTATTTATGATAGATTTGTGATATAATAAACACATAATCAAACAAGATCGATTTAATAATATTCTCTACATATTGAGTTTTAATTTTTTTTACAAGTCGGATAAATTCAGTGAAATAAGAAATAGATTTAAAAAGGAGGAAGAAGCTAGAGAAAAATCAACTTCAGACATAAAAGATATTAAAACAGAACAGATCATTTTATACGATATAGTAGCAATAGAAGATAGATATAAACTATTTGAAAGAATAAAGAATAAACTATTTGAAAGAATAAAGAATAAACAATCCAAAAAAGATATTTATACCTTTAGATTAAAAGATATTGAAAAATGGTTTAGAGATATGACACATAAATCATTATGAGTGCGATATAAGATAGATGTAAATAAGGATATATATACGACCATCATGAAATATCATGAAGAGTATCTAATTGTATCACTCACTATTAATCTACAGTGAGATAAGAAAGATATAATTAAAAATAGTGTTTCGGAGTATATAAAAACACCATATTACTGACTATTTGAACGGAAAAACCTATTTAGCTATATTAATAAATGAATCAGTCTACCTTGGGAAAGTAAGATCGATGAGGTATGAAAAAGAATAGAAAATTCTATTATTTGATATATCAATCAATACCAACAGGTTCTATGAGGTATTTTCTATCAAGAAAAAACATACCCACCAATTGAATTGGTGCTTTCTATTTATGGGTTTAATTATAGAGAGCATCAAGATTTGTTAATTTTATGAAAAAATTATGATCTTTTATTATCCTCATTTTGTTATAATGATACTTTAGAAAGGTGATATATTTTGGGAACAAAGGAAAGCGACAGTACATGAAATAATTATATACAATATCTTTCAAACCTAATAAACAAGAAGGTTGATCTAAAAGAATGATACTCCGATATTATTTATCAAGTATTGAGTGAGAAACAAGATGAATCTTTAAATATAAATTACTTATTTATTACAAATTATTTTTTAAGTTTCTTACAGGACAAGATTAATCTAATTTATTCTGGAGTGATATCGTTACAAAAGAATAAAGGAATAAATCTTAAAAATGCCATCAAGTTAAAGAATTTACTTAGCTGATATATTGTTCTATTTCAGAGAATTGAGAAAGATGAGTTTACACTTGGGCAATGAATAAAGTTACAAAAGAAACTGTCTAATTCGGCTGAACAAAAGAAAAAAGATATTAAATTAAAAGTAAAACTCATCAATAACTTCATTAAAACAAATCTAGAATATAAAATTATACAAACTAATAATATTATTCAGCGAATATCAATTATCGTTGCCATTTTATCTTTGATTGTTGCTTGTATTGCCTTACGCAGTAACAATGAAGTATTACTATTACAACTCCTCTTCATTTAACATTTACAACCTTACAAACCTTATGAACTTCACAAACGCCACAACCTGCATCCTCTACGGTACGCATCTCGATATCGCTCAGCGTATGCTCGACTACGACTATCTCTGTGGACGTAGCCCAAGCATCTCGGCTATTATGTCCAGCGGGAGTGAAGGGAGAAACTACAAAGTCTTCTACGGAGACAAGGAGATCGTCATCCCTCGTATTAGCACCTGGTCGCAGGTCAGCCAATTTCCTTCTGCGAAGATACTCATCAACCTCGCATCATTTCGTTCGGCCACAGCGGTGAATAAAGAAGCCATCGAGAGTGGACGCCACTTCGACTCTTCAATCGAATGCCGATTGG
>CAZBFX010000032.1:0-11397 GCA_964491325.1 uncultured Candidatus Peribacteria bacterium | reverse complement strand
AGAATATCGTCCTTAGTCATACGAAAGAAAAGTGTGTTATAAACTTGCTGTGAAAGAGTTTTCACAGCCAATATACAGATACGCTTGCAAAGTGCAAGGAGAAAAAATAGAATGGCGACAATAAGAGGAGAAATACTGCTTTACTATCTAACTGCCTACTGTCATGTATTATACATCAAAAGAAGTCTACGAATACATCTCGCAGACAAAAAACGACCCAATCGTCGAGTGGAAGACCTGTCGTATATCAGGAACAGCATTCCCCATTTTTCAGTCAGATATCGATTTTTATACCAAGATCAATCAAAGCTTTCCCTGACAAGGGAAGATGTCCGAAGGGCGGAAGGCTTTGATTCCCACTCTCTGCCCCGAAGAGAGACAACGCAGGAGACTAAGCTTCCGCAATGAGAGAAAACTCTATAAGAGACAATGTGACTTCTCTGGCAAAGATATCATCTCGATGTACAAACCGAGTTCCTCCCTGACAAGGGAGGGGGACCCGAAGGGTGGTGGGTTTAAAGTCTATGACCTCCCCATCCGACGATCGGACAAACGAGATGCAAAGACCTATGGTAGAGATTTCGATTTCACAAGAACATTTACCGAGCAATTTGGAGCACTGATGCGTGATGTACCGAAGTTCAATCTCACCAATGATAGCTTCAGCGAAAACAGTAATTATGTAAATCAAACCACCTATCAGAAGAATTGTTATTTTACCTTCGATGCCGATCAAGACGAAGACTGCCTGTATAGTAATGCTATCAAGTTCTCGAAGAACTGCGTCGATACGACGAACGTGTATTATTGCGAACAAAACTACCAACTCATCAACTGTACAAAATGTTTTCATTGCCTCTATTGTCTCGAATGTAACAACAGTCAGTATTGTCTATCGTGTACGAGATGCAAAGACTGCCTGTATTGTTTCGAATGTAAAAATCTCTCCAACAGAAAATACTACTTTCGTAATCACGCATGTGCCTCCAAAGAAGAGTATATTGACAAAGTATCGCAAGTAATCGATGGATGAACAGACTATCTCCCCACACAAGGTATCCACAGAGCAGTCTACACCATCAACGATGAATGATCATACGGCAGTAATCTCTCATATACGAAGAATTGCATCTTCTCCTACCAGATAGGCACAGGCGAAGATATCAAATACTCCACATGTCTCAATAATGCGAAAAATAGCTACGACCACGATATCTGGTGAATCAATAGCGAATATATCTATGAATCGGTGACCGTCGGTGAAAATGCCTACAATGTTCTCTTTTGTGCTGAATGCCGATGAAACACGAAGAACATAGCCTATTGTTATCAATGCATCGGTTGTACTAACTGCTTCGGATGCGTAGGACTTAAACACCAAGAATATTGCATATTCAATACACAATACAGCAAAGAAGAATATGAACAGACACTAACAAAGATTGTTACTCACATGATACAGACAGAAGAACGGTGAGAGTTTTTCCACCCATCACTCAGCCCCTTTGGATACAATGAAACTGTCGCACACGAGCATTCCCCTATGCAGAGTGTAGGGACGCATCTCTATGCGTCCTCTAATAAAGAAAACAGTTACACACAATTCGGTTATTTCCGATCGACCTATTCCTCCGATCCAGTCATCGCACCCGGTATCGAAGTGATCATGAGAAGTAATTATAGTAACGACCAACGAAAGAATCTCAGAGACGATAATGATATCATCAAGAAGGTCTTTATCTGCGAGATATCACAACGTCCCTATAAGATACAGCCAGCCGAGCTTAAGTTCTATCGCACATTAGATCTCGACCTCCCAAGCAAACATCCTGACATCAGACATGACGAAAGAATGCAACGCAAATCTCCCAGAGAACTCCATCTCAGAACCTGCGACAAAACAAAGCAACAAATACTATCTGTCTTTCCTGCTGACGCTCCATTCCAAGTGTATAGTGAACAAGCCTACAACCACGAAGTGTATGGGTAAATAACAAAAAATAACTATCAAAAACCATCGTGCTATACTTTTTGTATTGCCTCAAAGTGCACACGAACTATCGCTGACAGCGATACCAAGACTACTAAAATACTCATGTTTTGATACTCTCTAACCATATAATCTACTACATTTACTCTCTTTTCTCATCATCATGGAATGTAAAAACTGTCATTCGCCTGCCTATCACAAGGCCTGACAAACGAGATGAATGCAAAGATATAGATGTAAATCCTGTGGCTTCTACTTCACCGAGACCATCAGTCCGAGACAGTGATCAACGAAGCATAAGATGGATGCGATCCGTCTCTATCTCTCCTGACTCTGACTGAGACCGATAGGCAAACTCCTCGACTACAACAATGTCACTATCTTGCAGTGGATCAGACAATCAGGAGGATGACTCAAAGATATGCACAAGACCTATCAGCAGGAAAGAGGGAAAACGATCACCATCACTCGTGATCAGCTTCATAACTATCTCCAGAGGAATCCTTCGATCCAGTATGGTTGGTTGTCCATCGATAAAGAGACCGATCTACTCATAGTCCCGTCGCCATAGACAGACTAATAAAAATATTACTATCTCTCTCAGCAATAAGATCAAATATTTGCAGAAAAAGATAATAGTTCTATACTCTCACTACACTACTACATCGCCTATACGATGCCTTTATCATTAATAAACTACTATGGAAAGACAATGAATGTATCTACAGAACAATTGAGGTTCAAATGCAAAAGCAGCAAGCAAACTAGTAGCACAATTAGACAAAAAAGAAAAAAGATCAGAAAAAGAATCAAGAATAAAGTATAGGTCAGATCTCTTAGAGACATTAATACTATCTGAAGAAGAATGATTAATAGAATGACCTGACAAAGAAAGTGAAACAATACATAGATTAGCCAATAGTAAACTCTGGGAAGATCTCAGTCTTATGCTAGAAAGTATTTCTCATGAACAGAGGATGATTATAGCATTATACCTATGACTTTGAGAGGGAACTGAATCTAATGATCCGAGAAACATATCTCAACTATTTGACATGATGACTAACCTTAGGTTAGATAGAGATTCGAGTATTGCATTGCAGGAGCAGTTACGACGAAAGAGTAGCACATCTCCTAGTTTACCAAAGAAATGATGGCTGGATACTATAACAAAAGAAAGAGAAGATAGATTAAAAGGGAAAGTTCAATCACCCAAAGAAAAACTACAATATATGATTTCTCCGAGAATATACCCACTATTATTTAGTAAAATAAAACAGGACGATACAGGAGCTTATACATTTGAAGGATGATCTGATACTATCAAATCAAAAAGACTAGAAGAAAGCATTATCAAACTCTCAGAAGAAGAGAGAAACTTTATCATATCTTCTTTCGAAGAATATAAAGATATAGAATACATAGTATCTCCCGAAGTATATCCTCTACTCTGATCTAAAGTAGCACAACTACAAAAAAACAAGTCTTTTGACTTTGATACTTTTTGTAATAATACTGAATTCCCCTCAAAACTACAGCATACACTAAAAAATCTAGGAGAAGAAAAGTTACAAATACTTATTCTTTTCTTTAACATATCAGGTTTTACGAGAACACAGAAGTTGAAAAGTATAGCCACTATACTTTGAATAAAAAGCAATAGCTGAAAGATAAGTGTAGAAAAAGCGGAAGAGAGACGAAAAAAAGCTATCCGTATGATAAGAATAAAGCTAAGTGACAAAGCTTGGAGATCATTATCAACGGAATACTTTTCCTAGTTAGATGCGGTAAAATATACTTTTCAATACTTTTATTCTTTATACTTCTATCATTATGAAAAACCCAAACGATCTAAAAGTAACATCATGAGATGCTCCAGAACAAGAAACATGACCTGTCAACGCAATGCAAGAGAAGTTAGACCAAAAGCCTGCAGAACTTCAGACAACACTAGACATGAACGAAGATGGTAAAGTAGTACAAGAGACACTCGATAAGATCAAAGCATCAGGAAAAGCTGTTTTTGTCATCTATAGATCGAATAGTATCTATAAAGATCTCTGACCTGCTATTGTCCAGCAACTAGAAGGTCATGGTATACCTTTCACATTACAAGCCTTCCCTGCCTGAACCGATAAGAAAGAGATCGAGCAACGAATAAACGATAATATTCCGGAGGAGCAAGAAGGTATTTATATGTCTGATCAGACATGCGGTAGCCATAAGTCGTCTGATATGATGGATATCTATATGGATGAGAGAGATATGCGACAAATTCACGATCTATTCATATCAAAAAAAACTGATCGGAGCAGAGTTCAAGAGACTATTTAACAAAGACTTACCGAAAATGAATGACGAGCAGTATAAAAAGAGTCTTCTCAACAAAGCATTAGAAAAGCTCAAACAAAAATGACATAAAGAAACAGATGAAGATCGGAAAGCTTTAAGAACTACTATTCGAAAAGACTTAGACAAAGACGAGAGAGTAGCATATATGAAAGCAAATAATATCTGACACTATGGCCATAGTGGCTTCAAAGATATGTTCCCGCTACTACTCGATGAATGTTTCTCACAAAAAAAACCATCGAAGATTGTCATCATGGTCAAATGTATCAACGACCATTTCACTACGGAGTGACGCTCTGCTTTAATAGGCAAAGAAGTAGCAGACGGGCTATCTAAAGACGAATGAGAAAAGCAAACAGCTCAAGCTTTGGCTGAACTCATAAAGAAAAATACTAGCTTCACGGGAGAAGTTATCATTCGTTCTCCTTATGAATTCTCCAGTAATGAAGATGATGAAAATACACGATATATCAATGATAGGCATAACGAAGCTCTATCTGTCAGTAATGCTACCATACTTCGTTTACCGTGTATTAATATGATAGAAGATATGGCAAAGTATAATTTATCTGAAGCCACTGCACCAGATACAGAATCTCTTACCAACTATGCATTTCTCGATATAAACGAAACGATAGAACAGGCGATTGAATTCGAAATGTGGTAACAATCTAATTCAAGGTCACCTTCACAATCCTAATCTGAAAATGAAATGTCTTGATCTCCTCAAAGACTAACCACGCAAACTCCTTCCTCAATATATCCACCTGCCATGTCATCATCTCGAGGAACATAGTTATTTGGTAGTTTGGAGTTTTAGATTTTTTGTCATCACTACTGTCTAACTGTCTAACTGTCAGACTCTTCAACTGATCGAACATCACCCTATACAAATCCAAGCCATCATCTCCTCCCACAAACGCCACTCTCGGCTCATAGTGAAGCGACTGATCAGGATTCGTATCAAATGTCTCATCAGGGATATACGGCAGATTCGCTACTATGATTATATCGCATACTGCTTCACGAGAGAGACTGTCTCTCAGTCTCTCAATCCCTCAGTCTCTTATATCCAATAAATTACTTATTTGTATCTCCACGTTCACCTCCTTATCGATCTGTCACTGCGTCAGACAGTGCTGATAGTTTTCTCTCGCTACCGCCAACGCATCCTCACTGATATCGAGAAGCAAAGCCTGACGAATCTGACTCCCATGCGAGTGCAATATCGACAATCCAAGTACACCTGATCCCGTCCCCACATCGATTAAAATCATAGATTTCTCATCAGGACTGTCTGACTGTTTGACTGTCATATACTGTCTTACTCATTCGATCATATACTCCGTCTCAGGACGCGGGATGATGGTATTTTTGTTGACAGCAAAACGAAGCCCACCATACTCGACATAGCCGAGGATATACTCCAACGGCTCATGATGCACAGCATACAGATCATACTTCTCCTTGATCTGATCGAGCATATCGCTATCTATAGTATCATCATAGTGCGTCATAAACGATTCTCTCGTCCACCCTGTCAGATGAAGAATAATCTTCTGTAAGACATGTTTATGTTTGTATGCACTATCTCCCATCAATCCAAATATCGTCATCACCAAAAAACAAAGCTAAAATACATCTTTCCCCCTTCTTCTTGTTACTCTTTTTTGCCCTCTTCTACTTTTTATGCCTATCCGTCTCCCCAAATCCTCCTTTCACCCGAAGATAAAAACAGAACATACGATTCTACCATTTTTCCGTTCACTCCTCAACGATCTCGCAAGCATGACACAGATCATGAGATTGGTACCATGAAGAATATACGCAAAAGCCTCTCTCAATACCAGTCGTTTTTGTCGTTTCTCCTACATGACCACGAGTGGGATGAAATATACCATGCATGACACCAAAGCCAGTCAGGAACTCTTCATCATTTGTCCTCATGATGACAAACTAGCTATCCAGACACAGATCACGGATATCATCCATCAGCATATACCACCACAATAATATTGCATCTCAGACCGTGAACGACTATACTCATCCTATGCGATGATGAATGATCATACAAATCATAAGTCTGCTCTGTATTATACTCTTTCGAGTATGGCTTCTCAGACAACTGCAACACAAACTCTGACCGAGTATTTTTTGGCGTTGTTCGGCATATACAGTCATCAGCGTGCTCTGTATCGCATGACTTGCTCGACTCAGGAACGATAGTCAGATCACATCTCTTATTACTTCAGTCATTGCTTCCTTCATTCCCTCTGTCTCTCATTCCTTCTATCTCTCTCTTCTTGCTATCATCTTCATCGGAGTAGTGTTGCGAAAAAAATCTCGACTTTCATCCTTAGTACAGTCAGTTCTCGTTATAGGAATATGATCTCTCATTCCCTCACTCTCTCAGTCTCTCGCTAATATTCGATCCGAAGAGTCACTCAAACAAGCATCATTTCAGTGATGATGACAACAAAGTATTTTTTCTAACAATACGACTCTATTTCTCCTCGCATGTGTGAGTGCCATTGTTTTTGGCGGCATAGAGAACATATTCTTCTTCATGAAAGCTCGCAATAGCGGAGATATCGTTATGCTCGATTATATCATCCAGAGGTCGTTGATACCATTACTCATCCATATTGCTAGTGTCGGCATTACTATCGCTATTGGGTATATGCTCTATCGTTATTATAAGAGCCATGATACAAATACACACAACACTTCTCCACAAACACTATGACTAAGGAAAAAGATATCTCTCTTCCTCGAATACTCTCTTGCTCTCATACTTGCAAGTACAGGATGAATAGCGTTTCATAGTCTCTATAATCTCGCACTAGGCTATCAACTATGGATCATGATACCGATACTGTTCATTGCCAGTATCGCTATCATAAGTTATGGATTATTTAGGAGTGACTTACTGTATACATCTACCACCACATAAAGCAAATATACATACATTCTTAATCAAAACAGTCCTAGGAACTAGCATCTAAGAACTAGGAACTACCCAATCCTAAAATTCTCTTTCATCCTCGTCAGCCAGTGCTTTCTCGGTAGTGGCAATCCATGCTTCTGGAGAAACTCTAACTCCATAGGGATGATACGATATGCGTCACCATTCTCATCGATGATCACTCTCTTACACACTGTCTCATCTAGCTTTCGATTTCATTGTTCATCTAACGACTCAAAAACTGACAACTCTTCACTTTTGACTGTTATAGCCCCTTCTGGTATATCTACTTTAATTGGTTCGTCTCTCCGGAGGTATCATAACTTTGTCACTTCCTCTTTAGTAAACGAATTATCGATCAAATATGCAGCGGTATCATTGAAATAAAATGGATTCATCGTTGCAGGAAAAAACCCTCACAGCTGTCAGCCTCTCTCCATTTGCAAAAATATCTCATCCACTTTTGCATACCATTCTTCTTTCGTATATTGTTTATTCAAGATATAGTAAGATTTATTTTTGAGACCAATACATCAGAGACAAAAAGAACAATTCTCAATATCATAAGAATAATAGACATATGCACAATCCTCACAATGCGATCCACAATAGATATGTTCTCCAGAATTACTGACTCATCCATATATATGTGTTCCTAATGGAGATCAGCCAGTTATCGCATCATAAATATACTCACTAGTACTAGTAGATCAAAAGAGTATCACATTATGAGCGACAAGAACATTATTAGAATAATACCCATGAGAGACATTTGTCGAGTTCAATATATTTTGTCCCGTACATCACTCCGATCACTGATTACTTTTGACAAAATCTAACTCATTCGCATAGTCATCGAATCTACTTTTATTTTGCAAGATACTATTCTTTTCTATGATATATTCTTGCGGAGAGTACTGTTTATTTCTAATACAATATGATGTATTTTGTAGACGAGAACACAAGATACATTCCTGACATCCAATCATATCTTGGCAAAACCATATAGCATGAGAATCTTGAATAGTATGAGAATAAAATATAGTAGATGAATTGATAATAGCACTACTTTCAAAAACATTCTCCGAGCCATTTCTCACCATGATCGACGATATAACATTGTGACAGTTATGTTTTACGCTCCGACTATACAGCACATTCTCCGAGTCTCCTACTACTGCGATACTAAGATAGACATTTTTCGCATTGAGAATAATATCAGCATAAGCAACATTCTCATTATCGCCTCGATGCAAAAGAGGAGGAAAATGGGACTTGCCCATAAGGCCAGAAAGAGATTGAACAAAATTTCATCTATACTCTTCATCCACCTGACTGTATGTTTCTCTTTCCTCGTTTGCCACCACTCATGCGATCCTATCAGTCTGAGGATATCTAGAAAACACTCCATATCATTTATTGAAAGAGAGCGGGAGCCAACTACACACATCTCTCACAAAACCCCTAAAGCTCGTCTGCTTTCTCTTCTCCTGTATCTTTTCTTGTCGTGCTTGCAAACCACGGTTTGGTTGTAAAGTAGCCATGATAAAGTCTATAAGGTCATAAAGTTTGCAAACTTGAAAGTTCAGTCCTAGGAACTAGCATCTAAGAACTAGAAACTACCTAATCCTAAAATTCTCCTTCATCCTCGTCAGCCAATGTTTCCTGGGCAGTGGCAATCCATGCTTCTGGAGAAACTCTAACTCCATCGGGATGATGCGATATGCGTCACCATTCTCATCGATGATCACCCTCTTACACACTGTCTCATCGAGCTTTCGTTCTCCCCTTTCATCGACTGATTCAAACTGTCCCAATTCACTACTCTTCACTGTCACCGCTCCTTCTGGGATATCCACTGTGATTGGTTCATCTCTTCGAAGATATCATAACTTCGTGACTTCTTCTTTCGTAAAGCTCGGATCAATCAAGTATGCAGCTGTGTCGTTGAAGTAAAAAGGGTTCATCGATGCGGGGAAGAACTCTCACAACTGTCAGTCTCTCTCCATCTGTGCAAATATCTCATTCACTTTCGCATATCGCTCGTCTTTGCTATATTGTTTATTCAAGATACAGTAGGATTTATTTTTGAGACCAATACATCAGAGACAAAACGAACAAGACTCAAGATGATAGCCATAGTAACAATTATGTAAGTTTGCTCATCATACTACACAATATACATGTGAAGATGTTTCTCAAACATAATTAGCAGCGTAGATATATTCATCTTTTTGATTGCCCACATCGAAACAATCATAAAAATTATGCCCTCCATATTCTCATCCGCCTTGAAAGATATTTTTACCATTTGTAATTCATTGTACAAAATAACCATCAGTAATATTATGAGACTTTACAACACCCTTACCAACTACATTGGTAGAAAGCTTACTTTCTATATCTTTACATAATACTTGTTGGTGCAATAATTCATATCAATCCTTATCTTGCAAAGTTTGCATTTTTAATAACATATATTCATCCTTAGTATATTGCGTATTACCTATACAATATGATTGATTTTCCAAACCATCACACAATAAACATTCCGAACATCATAGAAGATTTGTTGAGAAAAAGATATTCGATGAATTATGTATATTAGAAGAATAGAAAACATTATAACTATTTGTAATACATCTTGAAGTATAAATATTATCACAATTACCGACAACAACAAATGAATTAATAACATTACGAATACTTGTATGAGACATAGCAGAATATAAAACATTTTCTGCATTCTGACCGATTCAAAAGCTGAGATAGGTGTTCTTTGCACCATGACATTCTGCATACACACTATTCTCATTTTCAAACCGTTGTTGCACTATCATCTTATCACTGTGTACAAACAACTGAACAAAAAGCGAGAGAAAGTTAGAAGTACTGATCTCTAATTCTTTAACAATATGATTCATATAATCTTTAATGGAAACTATATTACCTTGTCTTCCAGTATCTGGAAACCTAGAGACCACTCCATTGATTTTATAAAAGTTTACTGGCATCCAACTAGCGATCTCCCTCACAAAATCCCTAAAAATCGTCTGCTTCCTCTTCTCCTGTATCTTTTCTTGTCGGTAATGTAGATTAGTCATAATCCTATAAGATAATAAATAACACTAAAAAAGATGTATGGTTTTTGTCGACAAAAACAATACGATATACGACCGACATAGAACCATTATATTGCAAAAAGTATTTGTTTTCTATATACTCCCAGAATACCTTTATGTAGAAACACGTCCGACATGAAAAACACCCACTCACAAATCATCCAAAAACTCACAGAACTCGGCCTTAATCCAACCGATGCACAGATCTATGTCGAGACACTCACTATGGGAGCATGTACTGTCATACACATTGCCGATCAACTGGGCATGAATCGCGTCACTGTGCACGATGCCGTCCAGAGGCTTATCGACAAGTGACTCTTCCTCGAGACACACAGCGGTCAGCGTCGTCTCGTCTATCCGAAGCAAGTAGAAGCACTCCAATACATCGTCGACCACAAAAAATCGGAGCTGACACAATTACAACATCAGGTAGAGCAGACCATATCCCTCCTCAATGATATGCAACTACAGTCTACCCATCTCCCACAGATCAGATTCTATAAATGACGTGAAGGCATCCAAACTGTCACCCATGAGATGCTTGCTGATAATCAGAAAATTTGTATGCTCAGCGATTCGTGGCATTTTGATGATCTGATTGACAATAAGTTCATCGAGCAGGCATCCAACCATCCTCACTACAAACAACTCATCCAACTCATCATCCCAGTCGGATATGAACACTTTTCTTTTACACATAAAGCTCGTCATTCCACAGTAGAAATCAAACAATTCTGACCAGATCAACATCGATCCTGAGGTATGGCTGTATGGTGAGACAAAGTCGCCTATTATAGCTACGAATGACGCTATATCACCACGACTATTATCCAAAATAAAGCAATTAGCCATATGATGAGAGCAGCCTTTGCATCACTGCGATGACAGTCATATACATAAATACAATAACAAAAAAATCCCGCAAGGGGATTTGGGAGAATAAGATATCGATCGATATCAATAAT
>CAZBFX010000031.1:2891-11653 GCA_964491325.1 uncultured Candidatus Peribacteria bacterium | reverse complement strand
AGTATCTGGAGATATATCTACGGTATCGGACTCGTCGTCCTTATACTCGCAGGACTCGCATACGGCCTCAGCTTCGGAGTCAATTACTATATCACTACCCAAAGTAGTAACAAACAAGCCGATCTCAACCAGATCCAACAAAAAGTCAGACAACTCGGGTCAGAAGAACGTTTTTTCAAATACGACTTCGCTCAGAAGATCAGCACGCAAGATCGTATCAAGCGATCTGCCCATATCAGTGCTCTCATCAATGTCCTCCAAGAGATCCAGAGAAACGACTATGTCGGAGCGAATGCCATCAGTCTATCCGACTTCTCCCTCACTCCCGATAGTATCTCTCTCAAAGGTAAAGTCAGCAACCTCATCCTCCTCTACTACTCATCCAAAGAGAAAAACTATACGAGCGTCATCGATCGCTTTGCCACACTCCCTTTCATCTCCAATGTTGCCATCAAGAGATATACCAAAGTCGGTAATTACTATGAATTCAATCTCACTGCCACGATAGATCTCAATGCCACAGCAGCAATAGAAACAGGAAGTATTATACAACCATAAATTCACCAACTCACCAATTTACTAACTCACCATTATTATCCTATGCCACCAGTCACACAAACCAATAAAATCTCTGCTGAGACACTCATGCACGGTATCGGCTGACAAGCAAAATCATCCTGAGATGATATCACGCAGGTCGTCTCTCGTGGACAAGATCAGACCACTGTCGCTCAAGAGATGAGGTTTCTCGGAGTGAGATATAAGGTCTACAGTCTCCTCGTCATCACTGTCCTCGTACTGATCTATACTCCTGTCATGGATGCACTTCAATCTACTCGAGCCAATCGACAATCACTCGATCAGATCGACAACCAAATCACGATGATCATAGCCAGACAAGAAAAATATAAACAAGAAGAAAAAATGCTGACTACCATCGAGACACAGAGAGACATTCTCATCAACTGTATCAACAAAGAGAGTCAATGCGACCAACTTGATGAATCGATCAGCAAAAACCTCCCTGTCGTGAAAACCTATATCCAGCTAGGAAATCTCACGAGAGAGAAGATGGATGTCGATGAAGCGAAGATATTGAAGATCATCAACGAGTTTCTCACACAGAAAGACTTCCTCAGTACGAAGAGAAGCTATAACGGCATCGTCAATGACATCACCATCGGTGATTCTATTCCTCTCGAGAACAATATCGTCAAAGTGCCAATTGGCCTCCGTATGACATTTGATAGCAAAGAAGACCTCCTCACATTCCTCGAAAATGTCGAAAACCGTGTCTTCACGGACAGTACGAATAATACATCGGTCGCAGTCCTCTTCGAGATCGGCCAAATCGGCTATGATATAGTGAACTATCAAGACTCCCAAGATGTTTCGATCGATCTATTTGCCTATGCATATAAGAATTAAAACATTTTAATTATACAATATCTATTACCATGAAAAAAAGATTAGAATGACCGCAATTAACAACTGACCTAGAAATACTTTTTAAATTACCTAGATGCTATAGCAAGAATTTCAATTGATGAAAAAAATTTCTTATGGATAAAGGTATTCTAAAACTCATAGACAATGCAACAAAGGGAGTGATTATCGAGAAACCAGAGTCTTGAATACTCTCTTTTGGTCAAAATCGTGAAATAGAAAGACTTATGGAATTAAGACGACCCTCTAAGCATGCGGATAACCCACAAGAAACGATATCATATGATCGAGGAGATAAAACATTTAACTTCAGCGATCTACAGAGATATACTTCATTAGGATTGGAGAAAAAAAAAGTCACGGTAGACGAGTTGTTTCATGAATGAAAAATAAATATGGTTTCTGTTTCAGAAGTATTATACTTTCAAGACGATCATAATAGACGAGGCATTACAGTAAAAACATCAGATAAAAATCCAAGATATTACCTATATCATCTAAGCTACAATAGAGACGATAGAATGCTAGAGCCTGGAAAATACTATAGATTAGAAAAGAAAACCCCACGATATAGTGATTATAAAATGATAGTAACAATAGCCCCACATAAAAGTACTAAAAATGAACTTCCAAAAGAAGATTATATAGATAAAAGTTGAAGAAAATTTAGTAAAGATAAAATAGATAAATACATTACCATTAATGATAAAAAGATTATCCAGTATAATAACGGTAAAACATATATATTTTCTAAGAATCATACTACAGAACTTCTTCACAATAAAAAAGATCTTGTAGAATGATGGATGATCACAGACGATCGTATGATATTAAGATATAAAAAATGAGCTTTAACAAGGATATTACATCTATTACAAGCAAACGATGTATTCATAGTTATAGATACGGAAGAATGAAAAGTACTATGATCGTTTGAAGGAAGTTTTAATAATGAATATATAGAATTTGAAGGAAAACTACTACCACACTTCGAGGAGCAGACAAAAATACAAGAGATAGAGACTATGGAAAATCTTGAATTATCTGCAACTCTGTTTTTTACAGAGGAGAGTGATAGAGCGGAGATAATAGGCCAAGCAAATATTACAATAAGTGAATTACAAATACAGAAAGACATAGTACTTCCTTGATTTAAAAAGATAGAAGTTCCTAGCTATATTGTAGAAAAAACTACAGAACTGCTTATCAAGTCTGAACAAATACTTCAAGAGTATAATACCTTAGAAGACAAAATTACGGCAAGAACAAAGCTCGAAAGTAAAGAACATGAAAGTATCAAAAAACTGATGTGAATAAAAGAACAAATTATCGAACTAATTCAATCAAACGAATCACATCATCTCTCTTTTATAGCATATATCAAAGAACATATTGATAGAGAAGGGTATACTGAACTACAAAAAGAAATAGGAAATGTTATTATGTAATCTATAACGTACGACTTAACACTTATAATTTATAACTCCTCCTGTCATGCTCGACTCTCTCATCCGCTCACTTATATCCTATCTCGACAAATGACCTCTTAGCGTATGCATATAAGAATTAAGATACTTTTTATATCTCATACTATAATACAAATGCAAAAAAGCTTAGACTGACGTGTATTAACCGATGACCTATCTCTACGTTTCAGATTACCTGCGTGTTATAGAGAAGGTTTGGAGAGCTATAATACTATAGCTCTCATGAGGAGTGAAGCGAAAGATTTACGCTATGTTTCTTCTATAGAGAATAAGTGATTAGAGGGATTTAGAGATATATATTATGACAAAAATAATGATGAATCATCGATTACTGTAAAATACAATGGATGACTTTATAAGAGGTATTATAGGGTTAGTGGCGTTAATTTTCATGATTTATTTCGAGAGACTGATAGATGGTCAGGCAAAAAATTTACTACTCATCAATATGGCAGAAAATGAATGTCCGAAAACTATATAGACAGGCATCATAGAGAATTCGCAAAAGACAAAGTAGAGAAACATCTACAACTAGATAAAATAAAAGTCATACAATATAAAGATGGTAAAACATATGTATTTCTTGATAAGGAAACGATAGAATATCCTCATGAGGCAAAAAACCTTATAGAGTGATGGCTAATTAAAGACAATCATATAATTCTCAGATATAGCAAATGAATATTAATAAAAACACTGAGTTTCTGAACAGCAAATGATGTATTCATAGTCATAGATAGGAAAGAATGAAAAGTACTATGATCGTTTGAAGGAAGTCTTATTAGTAATAAGTATATAGAATTTGAAGGAGAGCTGCTGCCATGTTTCGATAAGCCCGCAAAAATAAAAGAAATAGAAACAAGTGATAATGAAATATTATTCAAGACTCTTCTTCTCACAGAACAGACCGAAAGGACGGAGATAATAGGCAAAGCAAATAGCACAATAGAAGAATTAACCATACAAAAAAACAGTATACTCCCTGGGCTTACAAATACTATACCTCTTTATATCATAGAAAAGACTCTAGAACTACTCATTAGCTGCGATCAAATACCAGAAGAATATACTATATTAGAAGAACAAATAAAACAAAGAACAAAGTTGGAAACCATAGAACATGAAAGTATAGAAGCACTTAAGAGAATAAAGCAAGAGACAATAACACTCATTAAATCAGATAAATTACGTCACCTTTCTTTTATAGCATATATCAGAGAACATCAGAATAAGCCATGATATGATATTTTAGAAAAAGAAATAGGAAATGTTATCATGTAGTTTACAATTTAGCACTTAACACTTATAATTTACAACCCCCTCCTGTCATGCTCGACTCTCTCATCCGCTCTCTCATATCCTATCTCGATAAATGATCCTTTGCCGTCAAGGAGAAGATTTTGTTCTTCAAAGAACTCGGTCATCTCCTCCAGTGAGGTGTCGGCATGGCAGAGAGTCTGGACATCCTCAGAGACAATACTGATAACTTCGCCATCAAAGAACTTGCGACCACACTTCGTGATCAGATCAATCAGTGAAGATCACTCTCCCATAGCTTATTGAAATTTCCCCAATATTTCGATGATGCGGATATTGCCACTCTCCAATCAGGAGAGAAGTCGTGAAATCTCGCATCCATGCTCGGTATGATATCGTCAGAATATAGCTTCTTGAACACCTTGAAAGGCAAGTTTATCGGTGCACTCACCTATCCTGCTATATTGATGACTATATCACTCGGAGCTATTATCGCACTCTTTGTCTTCGTCTTACCAGCGATCTTCGATATCGCATCACAGTTTGACGGGACAGAACTCCCCTGGATCACGATACAACTCAAAGCATTCTCTGACTTCTTGACGATGCACTGGATAGGACTCATCGCATCGATCGTCTTTCTCGGTTTTGCGTGATTTGTCTTTTTCTCGACACAAAACGGGCAGATCATACTCTATCAGATACTCTATGGACTACCAGTCATAGGGAGAATGATCCAGTCCTATTATCTCGTCAGATTTGCGAGATATGCCAAGATACTACTCTGATCAGGGATGAACTATCGTGATGTCTTCAAGATGCTGAAGAATGTGATCTCAGTACCTATCTTCACTCCTCTCTTTGACCGTATCATCGCTGGACTCGAGCGTGGCGATTCTATCCATCAGTCACTCCAGTATGAGACGATGCTCATCCCGAGCAATGTCTCTGCTCTCATCAAAGTCGGTGAACAGACAGCAAATCTCGGATCGACATTTGATACCATCATCGCTATCCACCAAGAAGAACTCGAACATTACATCAATAATCTCTCGAAGGTCATCGAACCCGTGATGCTCGTCATCGTCGGATCGGTCATCATCATGATCGCTCTGGGTGTCTTCGGTGTGATCATGAATATCATGGATAATGTAGGGATGTAGAGAGAAGTTCTAAATTTTAAATTCTAAATTTTAAATTCTGACAATGCAAGACTCCCTCAATAAAAAAAAGCAGAAAGCCAAAGCTCTAAAATACCAAAATTCTAAAATTCTAAACCCCCAATGATTCACGCTCATCGAGATGCTTATCGTTATTGCTATCGCTATGGTACTTTTGGCTGTCTCACTCCGTATGAACCGATCTCGTATCGATGATATGCAGAGTCAGAATGAGAGATACCAACGACATGACCGACATATGCACTACAATAACATACTCACGAACAATAACTACACAAATAATGAGAGAATACAATCTATGCAATGGACCTATAGCGGCGATACAATAAATCTTGCTATACAAACAGGAATCGATAGTATCTATACGATAGTCGACAGCTTCACACGAAAACATCACACACAAAAAAACAATCTGACAATTACGAAGAAACCATTTACACTCGGATGTACGATCCACACAGCGAATGACAATAGTTCATGAGATCTCCAACTACTCACAGCCTGAAGTTCCAAAAACTATTGCTTTACTCTCGATACATGATTATGTGATTTCCATCCATGCATATAAAAAATGCAGAGTGCAGAGTGCAGAGTTTAGAATGCAAATCTACGACTACCAAAATGAGGAGCGATTCTGAATTCTGAATTTCTAACTCTCAACTCAAATGAATGACCCTGATCGAGATCCTGATCGCTATTTTTGTCTTCGGAGTAGGCATACTCAGTATCACGACACTGATGACGAGAAACATCGCTACCACACAGAGAGTACATACACAAAACACTGCTCTCATCCTCGCCAGAGAAGGTATGGAGATGCTCTATAACTATAGAGATACCAACACTATCCTCGGCTACGAACGAAACTGCGGACAGACCGAATGAGCATGAAGAGGAGATGATGAGACTATCACCTGCACATCGCATCGAGGAAGCGGAGAGACGAAATACCGGACTATCGATAGCAACGAATGATCCCAAAAGATCTCTATGCAACCACTACAAGTCACTGATGACAACTTCGCATCACTCTGGAGCGGTGCACGTCTCTTCCTCTCACCACATGCTGAACATACTATCCCATACGAACGCTATGATCATCATAGCAGTGGCACAGCGACGATCTATGCGAGATATCTTATCTTCAGTGGTCTCTCTGATATACCTACATGATCCCCTATCACATCAAACGACATACTCAGCGTCAAGTCGATCGTCCTGTATGAACAGTGATGATATACTGGTCAGATATCGCTCTCATCATTTATCGCCTCTCCCGAATAAGCAACTAAAAAACATTTACACTACTCCTCACAATGACCCAAAGTACCAAATCACTAAATCACCAACACACTAAAACACTAGCATTCACACTCGTCGAACTTGTGATCGTTATTTTTATCATGGGCATACTCAGCGTCCTCCTCTTCAGGACATTGGGTGAGATGACTCGTATGAGCAGTAGGATGACCTACGAGAAAGTCCTCTCACAAGAAGTACATCGCATCCATACGACATTAACGTATATGACGAACATATATCCCTACATCGATTTCACCGCATATACTGACTACAATCACGGCGTCGTCGACACACTCAGACTGATAGACAAAGAATGAAAACAGGCGTCACTAGGTTTCACAGGAGATTGTGCATGATCATGATGCCGACTCTATCTCAGTGAACACAATAATACGATCACTCTGAGCGATCCGCAAAAAAGTATCCTGACTGGTATCGCATTCAAGCTACTCCCATCACAACCCTATAGTACAGGCATATTTGATCTCGACTATGATACTATCTCACAGCCATGAGTATGGATGTTTGGTGAAATAGCTGCTCGTAGCGATGTCGGCATTATCAAAAATATCACTCTCCCTCTCCAATACTTTATCAACCTTCCCCTCTCGCATGGTCTATAAGTGAAATATCTCACTCATCATGATATTTGTCCTCCTGATCGGATCGATCATCGGTCTCATGTCCACCACCATGCTCCAATCCATGATCGGAGAGACATCAGTATTGAGAGAGACCTATCAAACTTATTATAATGCGAAAGCTGGCATCGAATTAGGCAATCTAGCGGTAGCAAGACATGACTATGGCTATAGCGACTATCTCAGTGGCTGATCACCAATCATCAGCAATAACCTCCTCAATACCCAATGAAATCAAAATGGAAATATTGATCTCGCTATCACATCACGTATCGCATGAGGCAGTGGCACAGATACAGTGACTATCGCTACGCACGGAGAGATAGAATTCTGCGACCAATCGCATGCCATCACTCTCATCCCATGATGATCATGGATCATGCCACTCTATATCGATCAGAGAACTCTCAACGATATACAGCAGCCAACATCCGAATACTATCAGAATATGATAGATAATGACTTCAGCATAGGCATCACGACACCCCAACAGAGCGATCTCAGCAAGAAGATCAGTTATAGTCTCATCATCGGATGATGAACACAACGCATCTATGATGCACAAGATTCCGACAAACAGCAAGTGCTCTCTGCCAAAGGAACACTCAACGACATAATCGATAATAATGAAATACAAAAACTTTTCACGCCATCCTCGACAGCGATAGGATGATATACGCCAGAAACGTCTCTACTCAGTCTTCTTGCATCACCGCAGAGTTTCGGTACATCAGGTGATTACTTCAACTACTTCGTCATCACCAATATAAACAATAGCGACATCCAAATATGCATCCAACTCAATCCTCGTCCAGGATGATATACGACTGATACATCGCTCGTCACCAGCATAGGAAGATACAAAGAGACATCGCTCTGACTGCAATCCACGATCAGCGAGTGATTATCACAGTTTATCCTCGCAAATCAAGCAGGAGCAGGAGCTAGTGAAACTGCATGAAACGATGCTATGACAACAGAATAGTCAAGTTGTGGAGGAATAACTCTATCATCGCTATTCTCTCTGTCTTCCTGCTTCTTATCGCTTCTTCTTCCCATACCATATAACATTTTTTCTCGTATGTGCAAACGAAAACATCTACATAAAGTGAGAGCGATCACTTGTTTTTGTGGATTATATACGTATATACGAGATACAAACAAAAACAAACACCCACAAAAAAAGCTTTATGCGTCTTCGTGTAAAGTCAGACGTGTATGGAAGCTACCAAGCTGAAGGCACACCATCCGTCTGTAGGCTGTATTATTATTCTTTGATTATCATCGAGGAATATGTGCCAAAACATCCATCAACCTGCTGTCAATCAGCCATAAAGTACTGTAGTCTCTTTGATTATGATACTCTATGGCGGACTGATGTCAGGCTATATGGCCTATAGACATCAGTCGTTTCGGTTCTCCGGATGACTGTTTTTTTATAGAAAAAA
>CAZBFX010000031.1:0-2791 GCA_964491325.1 uncultured Candidatus Peribacteria bacterium | reverse complement strand
GTATAGCTCTTTGCATTGAGACACTGTTGCAATTCTTTGGGATAGTTAGCGACTGACGGCTTAGCAATAGATCATGTAGATGGATATGGTTCATACGACACCAATCCACCACGAGGAGAATACATATAACTTTGGTATGGAGTATAGTAACCGTACATATTCATCTGTTTTTGTTCACCATCACAGAGTCAGAGAAGATAGGTGTTATATAGTTGTCGTTGATCTTTATAGGTCGTATCCTTGAGCGTCTCGAGGAGCACCATGTGCTTAGGACTATATGTCGAAAACTCGACACCTGCCATCGTAAATCCTATCACCGTATCTAGATTTCGCATACTACTACTATTCATCCATGTATCGGGTCAGATCATGGATTTCTTTGAGACATCTTCGACATATGCTTTCTCTCCATAGACCATCGTACTCATGAGCTCTATATACTGGCGATAGGTCAATGGTTGTGAAAGTTTTGTATATGTATTAGGGATGAGATTATTGTACTGGAGATATGCAAGCAGATTTTGAAAATCCGCTGACTGCTCCTCCGCACCAGCGAGAGGAGTCTTCTTGGGTTGCATAATACGAGTAGGCATAGTTGTCACACCATCTCATTGAGAAGGTATAGAGAGTATCTTCGTCACACGACTGAGGAAATTTCTCTGATATTTGGTCAGATTTGCTCTTTCGACGAAGAGATCCACATAAACAATATAGTCTTGATCAGCTCATAGATATAGCTCGACACGACAGATACCCATCGCTATCGGTGATCATCATGGTCACATCACTGTATCTGATTTTGCAAATGATGCTCGCCCCATACTATACATAGATGATGGTGTATGCATACAATACGCAAATCCTTGATTACCACGAAGAGTCAGACGAGTTTTGTTTTGTGGAGATATAGATTCTGTCTTGATCGCATAGAGTTCATCGATAGTCTGATTGATACCATCGCTGATCGTACGAGGTGCGACATTGACCGTTATTTTTTCGTGAACCTTCGATGAAATAGGAATACTTAAAGTTCCTAATATATTTCATCACCATCGACCATATCTCGCGAATATATCTTCACCATCGATGATATTGAATACCATTCACGAGCTATAACGTACTGTCATCACAGGATTGACGAAAGAGATATCTCCTTGGGGAAGTTGTAATTGATAATTCTTGGTAAATCAGATATGTGTCGTAAATGCTTTGATCTGTTCTTGTACTTCTTTGATCTGTTTGGATCAATCTACCCATCCTGCATAGAGCGAGAGGTCGATCACATGATGATCATCGAGGATAGCGATATAGTACTTATAAGGATCTGCATTTCATTGATTGACATCTCGTTTGGATACGAATGAGATGAAATCGATTCCCCCTATTGTCACTGTCTCTATCTTCATATAGTTCGGATCGTAGCCATAGTATTGACGGAGAAACATATCTCTCTGCGTCTTACCACTACCTATCAGAGGGTATTGGGACAACTTGATCAAGAAGTTTTGGACACTGGTAGAGTCAGGAGATTCTTTTTGTCATGCAAGTTTGACACCAGGGATGTAGCTATTGATGACATATCATTCTGGCAATGTGAAAGAAAACAACCGGTCTGACACTTTCTTTGTTTGATTTGCTTGATACATCGTCTTGATATATCCGAGTGTCTGTGGATTGAGTGACTGCACTGTCTCAGGAGTCGCTTCCGTGAGAGCGTCTGCAATCCATGATTGTATCTCTCCCATAGAGAGAGCATAACTCAGCGAATCACCATAGCCATAAGTGAAAGTGTTTACTCCTATCTGCTTCCCATCAAACAGCAACGGTCAACCGCTATTACCTGGAGCGATAAGTGTATCTGTCTTGATATAGGTCGCATCATTGTATGTCTGGACACCTGCGACCACACCGACTGTCTGCGTCATCGTATTACCACCGATACCAGGAAATCATACAGCGACCGTCTGATCTTGTGGTTGTGGTAAGTAATCATAATCCAATACTAATGGCGTAAAGGAAGTATAGGATGTGTTATTGCCGACAATATCTTTCGTTGCGATCTGCAATAGTGCGACATCTTTCTTCTCATCACGACTAATAATCGATGCCACATAATCACAACGAGGAATACTTGTGACCGTATCGGCTACACAGACGACAAAGAGAGGAAGCTCTCTCCCATCAGTGGTTGTCACGACGTGGTTATTTGTCAGGATGACTCATTTGTCATTGATCACTGAAGCACTTCACCATCATCTCAAGACTGGATAGATACCATAGATAGCATCATACGCCATCACCTGGACGACCGAATGTGAATCCAACGAAACCGCAGTGGCAGAGACCATAGGAGAAGTAGATCGTAACGATACAAGAAAGGAAGTTACAACAACAAGAACACTACTGCGACGAAAAAATGTATACACCATAGAAAGACTGTAAGATAAAACAATAGCAATTCTATAATGATTTAGGATTGCAAAAGAAAGACATTTTGTGTATAATGAAAGTTGTTTTTATATTTTATTGATATGATACACTATGACAGTACACAACGATCAACACACTCCTATAGAAGACACTCATAGCGATCAATCTACTCATACCACAGAACTCCAAAACATGCTCGATGAAGCACAATCCGATCAACAGACATCACAAGATCAAACAACTATAGCTATGCTCGAAGCAAAGATACTCCAACTCGAGACACAACTCCGTGACCAGACAGAGATTGCCAAGAAAGCACAATCTGACTATATTCACATGAAGTTTGACTTCGAAGGTCTGG
>CAZBFX010000030.1:0-11811 GCA_964491325.1 uncultured Candidatus Peribacteria bacterium | reverse complement strand
ATCAACCCATATTGTGTCGGAGAGACACAATGTTATTATGCATTGACGGTAAAGCCACGCATCTTCTTATATGCTTTCGCTGAGATCCTGACAGGTACTTTGACACCATCTCCGAGGTCAAGTTTTACTTTGAGGAGGTTCGGTTTGAATGTTCTTTTTGTCTGACGCATAGAGTGTGATCTATTTGCTCCTGCTGTTGTTTTTTTACCAGTAAACATACATACTCTTGGCATTATGATAATAGTGTAGATGATAAAGAAATATAGTTGGTAGATTATTTTTTGTCATTCTTCTTCTCGTCTTTCTTGTCTCCAGCACTAGCATCAGCGACTGGTTCAGCTGCAGTACCTGCAGCAGATTCAGAGTCTCATGCTCACTCATTCTCATCTCCCAATGCTACGACTGTAACGATAGCTTGTTCAGGATCTGTCTCGACCAATACACCTTCAGGGAGTATAAGATCTTTGACGAAGATCACATCATGGATAACTTCGAGTTTTGTCATGTCGACATCAATATATTTGGGTAGTTTAGTTGGATCAGCTTTGACATCGATCGTATCGAGAAGATGTTGGATTCTTCCGATCTTATTCTTATCTGCAGGCGATTCTCCGACGAAACGAAGCTCAACTTCAGCATTTACTGCTTGTCATTTCTTCACGACGAGGAAGTCGACATGCGATAACATCACTGTCACTGGATTGAGATCGATTTGATGAATAAGAGCAAGCTCATTTACATCTCCTGTTAGCTCGATAGGAAGTGACTTACCTGATTCTTTATATGCTTTCATAAAGCTGTTTTTGTCAAAAAAGACTGATACAGTTTCTTTCATATGTTTGCTATAGACGACACCAGGGATCATATTTTGCTTTCTATATGCATTTACTTTCTTGCCAGTGACAGTACGTTTGGTGACCTGAAGTTTCATAAGTATAACGGAGAACTATAATAAAAATATTGATAAACCAATAGAATGAAAGGGATATATTACTCTCCTTTTTTCTCATCATCGCTTATAGGAGCGACTACTTCATTAGTTTCATTGTTTGTTGTATCTTCAGTGACTTCTTCACTTATACTCACTACTTCGTCTTTCATCATTGGCACTTCATCAGCCATAGCTTTATCATCTAGAATAGCCATATCGATCGTTGTATCACTTGTTACTTCTTCAGCAGGGACTATCTGTAGTGTCAGAAGATCCATATTTCTCCTCTCGGATGTGATGATACTCTTGAGCTTCGCTCCTTTACCGACTTTGTCTCTGAGGTAGTAGAGTTTTGCTCTTCTTGTCTTCGACTCATCGAGAAGGATGACTTTGGCAAATTTATCAAAACACAAAGGATATATCTTTTCTATGACGACACCTGATGAGACACCTCTCACGAGAAAAGTACCTGTAGGGTGTTGAGCATTTTTGACGCTCAAGACGAGACATTTGAATTTCCAATTTCTTTTGTTGTCTCCTTCACCGATGATTTCGTGAATTTCGAGTAATTGCCCTACTTTGATGTCGAGCAACTTCATCCCAAAGCTACTATATACTGCTTGTAATCTTGAAAAGTTCATTGATAACGATTAATGATGAATAAAATATATATTTTATTTTTTTTATTCGGCAGTTGATTGTGCGTCAGTTTTCTTGACCATCGTTCTTGAGCCCATGACCTTAGCTTTCCATTTTCTTTGTTGATCGATGTTTTTTCTCATCTCCATGAGAATAACTTTTTCTACTCTTATGAGAGCTTTTTTTAATTTATGTTTTGCTCATGTTTTTAATCTTGTCATGATAGAGAGATAATAACGATAAAAATTATTTAGTTATCTTTGCTTTAGTTACAGTCTTCTTTTCGGCAGTTTTTTTTGCAGGAGCTTTTTTAGTAGTGGTTTTTTTCTCGTCAGTCTTTGCTACAGCCTTTGCCACTTTTTTTACAGGAGTCTTGGTGGATTTTTCTTCTAGACTGTCGACATCTTTACTTATTTCCTTTGCCACTTTTTTTACAGGAGTCTTTTTTGTTTCGACGATTACTGCAGTTTTTTTGATGATAATTTTCTTGGGTTTCGCTTCGCCAGCAAAGGTAGTCTGAAATAGTCCGATAAGACCATCAAGTCCTCTCTGCTTCAGTACTGCCTCTATCTGATAGAGAGCGATACCATAGGCAACAATCTTCTTTTTTGCCTTGCTGAGAGCATCAAGTAATCGAGCATCCATACCATTCTTTTCTACTCTTTTGATAAGGAGGATATAGTGATTTATGAGATTTTTATATTTTTTTCCTGATTTATCTCTCTTTATATTTTGATTATAAAAGAAACGTTTAAATCATGATTGCGATGGTTTAGTCATACGATAGAGTTATAAAATTATAAAGATCAGATTGTAGTAATTTCGTGTTATTGCTAATTCTTTCTTATTTTACATACTTAGCCATGTATGCAAATGCTTTGTTTGCATCAGCCATCTTGTGTACTTCTTCTTTTTTCTTCACGGCAGATCACTGTTCACTGTAGGCAGCAAGTAATTCTTCGGCAAGTTTCTTGTGCATAGGTTTACCTTTCTTGCTTCTGGCAGCATCGAGGAGTCGAGTACATGCGAAGTACATTTTTCTATGTGTCTTGACCTCTACAGGAACTTGATAGACAGATCATCATACTCTCTTAGACTTCACCATGATAGATGGTGATGCATTTTCGATAGCAGTAAATAAGACTCCTTTCGGATTCATATGTCATGATGCTTTGATCTCATTCATAGTGTCAGCAAATACTTTTCTTGCTGTTACCTTTTTCCCATCTTTCATGATATAATTGATGAATTTTTCTACTTTTTCATCATTGAGTACAAGAGATGATGATTGAGGTTTTTTAAATTTTTGAGCCATAAGAAGGGTTTATAAAGTTGTAAAGCTATAAGGTTTATACATTTATTCTATTCGCTACTTCGCTTATGCCGCTACTTTTACTTTTGGTCTTTTGTTACCATAGAGCGATCTTCATTGTCTTCTTGCTTCGACAGGATTACAGTCATATTTTCCTCTGACGATATGGTATCTCACTCCAGGAAGATCTTTTACTCTTCATCCTTTGATCATGACGACACTGTGTTCTTGGAGAGTGTGTTTCTCACCTCCGATATATGCTCGTGCTTCTGATCCATTGGACATCCTCACTCTCGCGACCTTTCTCTGTGCGGAGTTAGGTTTCTTTGGAGTCATGATAGTGACTTTGAGACAGACGCCTCTCTTGAAAGGAGAAGGTATGGCAACCTTTTTGTTATGATTGAGTCTATTAAGTGAATATTGTAGTGCAGGAGATTTTGATTTTACTGTCCTCTTTTTTCTTGAGGTCTTGACTAATTGTTGGATAGTTGGCATGAGAAAAAATTATAAATTATAAATTATGAATTATGAATTTCAGAGTGCAATGAGGAGATGTATAGAGAAAGGCTATAGCGATTGCAAGAGATTTTTTCATTAGCTATGCGATATTTTCTCCGATGATAGTCTCAGACTGGCTTTCTGATTTTCATCAATGCATGAGACTAGTCATAGACTTAAATAATCACTTGATATAGGGATATCGCATACTGACTAGCACGATATTCATGATGATGAATGCGGTCAGAAAATATGTCTTCTCGGTATAGTGGAGAGGGTTGTAGATCAGTCATAGAGTCATCAGTGTTCCAAAGAATAGCGTCATCCACCCTATTCATCTCCATGGCAGATGTGGTGCTATCTGATGTCTAATGGCATAGATCCATGAACCACAGACAAAGAGAGCCTCCATCGTTAGTTGCCCCACAATACCGCCGATGATGTTGTACTGATATACGAGTATAGTAGCGATAGATCATCCGATGATGACTCACCAGAGATTGACGGGGAAGATCGTGTTTTGACGATGAGCAGCGACGAATATATAGTTGTAGATCGTCTTGATGAAGCTCAAGAGAAGTACTATCCCGAGAAATGGCAATAGCACATCAGCTCCGAGGACGGGAATAGTGCCATTGCTTAGCTCGGATCGGAGATGCCTGAGTCATGTGAGCGAGAAAGTAGTATCTGTATGGATATATTTATCTCCCGATACGAAATAGATGATATGGCTAGCAAAGATAGTAAAATTAGCGAGACAGAGATAACCAAACCATATCACTACCGCTATGAGATAGCCAAATGCCTGCTTCTGTCCGAGAGGAGATATGCTCGTGATCCTATGGAGGACGCTATTTGCTATCGATGATGGGATGATGAGGAGTATCTGGATGAGCTGGAGGGAGAGTCATCGTATACCCGCATAGATAAATCAATCTATCGTCGGATACATCACCGAGAGGAGGAGAGCAACGATGAGGAGATGAAAACTACTGAGAAAAAATGCCGCTCCATATTTACCGTTTTGTCTGATGTGTTGCCACATATAGCTCCATGAAGGGATTCGACGAAGGGGGACGATAGATTCTGCCATATATGATGTATAGGCCGTCTGTGTGAGTGCACTCACGACTACCGATGCTATCACTGCGATGAATAGGCCTAGACTAATGGTATCGGTGCTTCCATCTTGCCATCGACCAGCATAGACGATAATACCCAAGAAAAGAATCTGGCTGACTCTGGCCAAGATAAGTCCTATACTGACGTGTTCCATCTTCCAAAAGAGCTGGAGAGGAAGCTGGAGAATGCCTGCTATCATAAAGAGTGCCGAGAAGATCATCCCACCAGGGAGTCATCGAACGATATATGGGTTGGACGCATAGGAGGGGATGAAATATGCGATCACAATCGCTACTGTATAGACGATGACGATGAGCATCAGCCTACTCCAGATAAACTGTGAGATAGCTCTACTAAAATGTTCTTTGATCTCAGGTGAGGCAGATGCGTAGGATGCACTATCGGTGATCCCATATTGTGCTTTGAGATTACCCATCTCTCTGATACCGATGACATAGAGCCCGAGATCCGAGAGTGCTGACCATAGTGCGAAGTAGCTCAATATCGTCGTATAATCGCCATATCTGAGTGGTCCGAGGAGTGGTGTAATAAGTGTGACGACGAAAAATCCCGAGAAGGCACTAATCATTCTTCCGAGTATTTGCCAGAATGCGTCTTTGATTACTGTGGTGTAATGCATAGCTAAGAGTTTAGAGTTAAAATTTAAGAATAATCGAGAATTTTCGGTCTGTATTTTAGCTGTTTTTCAATTCCTTATAATCTTTTAGTTGTGTGACAATTTTTTCATAGACTACTTTTTTCGATTCATCGATCATGAGATGGAGAAGTGACGCTTTGCTACTGATGAGTTTGTCTGTCGTATCTATCGTATATTCTTTGCCGAGGGGGAACTTATATGCCGAGATCAGGACTTTCGCTTTGGTCAGAGCGTTGAGGACTTTCTTGATATCTCTGGGGGAGGAAGAGGTGGTTATAAAGTGCATAAGGTTTATAAGGTTGTAAAGGAGAGGGTTGCTAGTTCGGAGATGCTAGGATTTGTTTTGAGGTTTATATCTCCAGAGAGGCAGACTAGGAACTCACATCTAGGAACTATGAACTTATTTCGTCTTGCAAAGAATAGTCTGTCTCGTTATAGATGAGGTTATTCTATTTTATCTTTTCATCGTCTTTTTGCAATGCTAAAAAAATCTTTTTTCTGACTTATAGCTACGATGTCGTTCTCTCTCATCGTCTTCGCATGATGTAGTATCAATAATGATAGTCCTGAGACACTCGCTCTCGCTCAATGTCTCAGCGAGAAAGGAGCGAAGATGTATGGCACGACACGATGCTCGCACTGTAACGCTCAAAAAGAAATGTTTGGCTATAATGCATTCCAAAAAGTAGCTTTCGTCGATTGCGACAAAAACAAAAATGCCTGCTGACTGGCAGGCGTGACGGGATATCCGACGTGGGTATTCAGTGATGGGACGAGACTGGAGGGTGAACAACCTCTCGCGACACTTGCTCAGACTGCTGGATGTGTGTGGAGTGGGAGTTAGTCCCGAAAGCGTTCGGGATGGATTTTGGTACCTTAGCTTATTTATCCATAGAGTTGGCTATGTGTGCCGATATCGATGAGTTCTACTATTTCGTAGCTATTGTTGCTGAGTTCTCTGAAGATGATTCTATAGTCTCCAGTGACATTGAGTGAGCGAAATCATGCGAGTTTTCACTTGAGAGCATGATTATGGAGTTGTGGATCTAATGGATTTTTCTGAAACACTTCTAAACTATCTATCACCTTCATGATAATCTTTTTGTTTAGTTTAGCTATGGATTTGTCAAATGACTTACGTCTGATAATATGCATTTAGAGATATTTTTGACGTAAATCATCGATATTCTCTTGAGCACTGCCTTCAAATACTCTAGGATTGAGTATATCATCAGTGTAGAGGGAGTAGTTTTTGTTTTCAGCATATTGTCACTGTATATAGCGACGCACGATGTCATACACCGATATATGATCAGTGTCAAATTTTCGCATAGCTTCTGATGGTGCTTCTATAGTCAGTTGATGCATGAGATATAGCGATGATATAAAATGATATTCTTTGTATAACTATTTGTTGGGATTATTGCAAGATTACTTTGTGGCAGTAGCTTCGCAGCTTCCTAGCACAATATCCATGACAAAAACAAAAATGCCTGCTGACTGGCAGGCGTGACGGGATATCCGACGTGGGTATTCAGTGATGGGACGAGACTGGAGGGTGAACAACCTCTCGCGACACTTGCTCAGGCTGCGGTGTGTGTGTGGAGTGGGAGTTAGTCTTCTTGTCTATTTGGGCCCAGAAGAGTATTGGTTTTAGTAGTCAATAGTCTGATAATTTCTCATAGACCATTGTGTGCATATCCATGAAATTTAGCGTGGGTATGATCGATCTGTCATCCTCCCGTTTCTCATGTCTTCATCTTTCAGCTGAGTGCTCATATAAGTGCTCATAGACCAATATTAGGTCTCCTGAACTTTCCTGACGAATGATACTTTTTGTCGATCGACATTGTTCGAATGCATATGGTAAAATATAATCGACTATTTTTGAGTATTTTCTATATCACTTGATTGTAGAGTATGTAGTATTCATTGCTCTTTGAGACTATCTATATTTCCTTTTGTTAGACCGTCGCTTATTATGTCGGAATTTTCTCAAGAAGTATTTGGATTGCTATCTTTCTCTCATGATGATATTTCTTTCTTGGGTGAATATTCTGTACTATCAATTCCTATTCATTGTTTAATGTCTCCACCAAACATAAGTCCTAGTGTGAAAAGGATTGTTGGTAAAGCGTATTTTGACATCTTGAGTGATGTGGCAAGGTCTCATTCAGATTCAAGATACTTGAAGTGAGCGAGATTGCCAAACAAAGTAAGCATACCACCCACATCGGCGAGAGCTAATGCCTGAGAACCCAATCCTGATCGCGTGAGCGATGTGGCTACGATATTGTCAGCGAGTGCTGTCGTTCCAGTATCGATTGCTCATGATAATGACTGTATACCTAATTCATTGATGGCATTGAGTACAGGTAAGAGCAGTCCTACAGCAAGGAGTTGGAATGATCCTACTTTGACTATATCCATTTCTACATGATCTGCCTTTAGTTTACTCAATCATTTTTCGAGCATTTTTTCACCTTTATTATCTATTTGATGAAGCATCTTGTCGAATAGGAGATCGAGAACTCCTTGTGCTTTGGCGATGAAGTTATTAAATGCCTTAGAAAATCACGATCTTTTGTTCTCTATTTCTTTCAGATCACCTGTTCTAAAGAGTATAGAAAGTGTTTCTAGTTCTTCTGTCGATATGTGGCCATCTTTGAGGATTTCTACGAGCTCGTACATAAGAGCCTCTTGATCACCGTTTTCTCTAAATTCGCCAAACAATGTGGTCATCTTTTGATCTAGATCATTATGGGTTATTTGATTTTTTGTGGCATCAGCATTATCATGAGAGTGATCTTGTTCTTCCATTGTGTCAAATTCTTTTTTACTGGATTGAATACCTGCGATAAGTCTTTCTTTGCTTTCGGCATCGATTTCTTTGTCTTCTACTACTTTTTGAATCAGCTTATCTAACCAGCTTATCATGTTTTCATGTGTATGTTCGGGTTCTTTAAACATTGCTTTGAAGTCGAAGTCTCGATTTTTTGGTCAGAGATATTTGACCATAGTACTTGCATGTTTGAGGGGATTGATATTGTATATGAAGAGTTGGTAGATCTTGTGAAAGATATAAGGCAAGATCATCGTTTTTGCTTGAATACTTAGACCTTCTAATCCAAAATTTTGTATCAGATAAATTGTTGGGAAACTCATTCCTATTGCCGCCGTATCCATATTTGCTAGACTCTGTGCATTGAAGTAGATATTGTCTTTATATTTCATTGGATCTTGCTTGAGTCATTCTTTGAGAGGGGCGGCAAGAGTGGTAGAAAATGCTCATCACAATGCAGATGGGTTGAGCATGAGTCAAGAGAGAGGCCCCATTCCTCGGTGAATTGCGTTGATTTGATCAGGAGAGAGATTTTTGATCTCTTCTATGATCTCGGGTTTGATCTTAAACATTCTACTTGCTCTCAACATAGCGAGGATACCTCATAGAGTAAGTAATGACATGCCAAACTCTTTGTAAAGTTCTGGATGTGCAATACCTGCAAGCATCGTGGTAGCAAGCATCACACCATGGAAGGTTGCTAATCCTATACGCTTTCCTTGGATACCTCTCATAATACCTATAGCGAAGAGGCACAAGAATACCTTACTCAACATCATAAGCCATCCAGGTACTTGATGTCATCATTCGAGTTGTGACTGAAGTGTGTGACTCAGTTCTTCATATTTACTGCCATCTTGACTAGCAAGAGCTTCTGCAAAATCTTTTTGCATTTCGGGAGTCATAAATTCTGGGAAATCCTTCGCAAGATCGTCGATCGTCGTTTGTACAGTATGCTGAAGAGAGTCGAGATGTTGATCTTTCATGGCATTGAGTTCGGTAATAGTCTCTTGGTCACTTTCTCCTTTTTCAAAATATTCTCACAATTTGGCAGTATTATCTTCGAGTCATGTTATCTCATCGCGATTATCATGAGACTTATCTTCGAATACTTCTTTAGCATCAGCTTGTTGTTGATCTCGTGATTTGATGGGATTGTATTTTTCTGTTCCTACTCAGACAAAAAGAGCAATAAGGCTAGCAATGCCAGCTTGTTTTCGTGATAGTTTTCTGAATGAACTTTTTTCACTGTTAGATAGATTTACATTTGGGTTGTTTTTTTGATTCATGTTTTTCGAAATAAATTAGATAAAAATATGACTTATATAATAAATAAAAATATATTTATTGCAAATAATAATGACATTATTATAAATTAACATCGCTATATATATTATTTATCGCGATATTTATCTTTTTTACTGGTAAAATATACGCTTTACCCATTTCTTGCCACACAGAGTCACCAGACCTGGCAGTCGGGTTGCGATCTCTTGATCGTCTTCGCCATCTCGATCAGTGTCGAGCCAGTCGTCAGGACATCATCGACGATGATGACCGTCGATCAGGGAGGGGGTGGAGCGATACAGACGAAGGCGTCTGCATTGTTTGTCTTTCTTTGTTCTCTCGTCATGCCGACTTGGGAGTGGGTGTTTTTGGTTTTGCGACAGAGAGATTGTACCAAACTCCCCCAAATCCCTCCCAACCTCCCTTTGACAAGGGAGGAGAATCAATGGAGATGGGATGCGAGGGCTTGAGCGAGGAGTTTGGATTGATTATAGCCTTTGGTGATATAGTGGCGATATCGATGTGAGGGGACGTAAGAGATGATAAATGTATTTTTACTATGACCCTCCTTGGCTTCGCCGTATCCTCCCTTAGAGGGAGGAACCCACAGGGGATGTGTTGCTAATGCGAGAGCGAGTCTCTCGCCGAGGAAGTCGCTGATATGGGAGCGGTGATGATATTTGAGATGAGCGATGAGCTTGCGGATCAGTGGATCGAAGCGAAACAAGACGATACAACCATCCAGAGGACAATAGTCGGACAAGAGTTCATGTCTGGTTGCATAGCCAGGACTCTCCCTATGTGTGATAGGACAGATCTCGAGATGGGGATGGAGATGCTTTTTGCATTGCGAGCAGAGATAGCTTCCTTTACTCTTGCAGCCGATACAGATGGGAGGGAAAAGGATATCTCGTAGCATAAAGAGTTGAGAATTAAAAGTGCAGAATGCAGAGTCGTTCTACTATTCTTTATTTGTCTTGTTTGTCTTTCAGTGAGTATTAGGCGAATACTCTACTGATCATAAAGTGTGGGATAACGATATATTCTTTTCACCCGAAATCGCCTTGTTCTCTCTGGAGTGGCGTGGTCTTGATATATCTCCTGATGCGATGCTGATAGTTCTCATGGAAGCTATGATATATCTTCGGGATGCTAGCAGTATTGTGTTGTGAGATGACGATAGGAGTGATGCTCTCGTCGCTATGGAGGATGACGAAGTCGATGTCAGAATTGTTTATCTTCTTGTATGTCATGATGCGGTCATCAGGGGCGATATATTTGCTCAGTTCGGTATAGATGAAGTTTTTGATCGTGATCATATCGTAGAGTTTGGAGCCATAGTTGTCCATCATATAACTGACGATACCCATATCGGTGATGACGATATATTCTTGATGCGATAATTCTCTCTCTTTGTCACTAAAAAAATACGGTATCGTGGCGATGAGGTTATTATTGATGAGAAATTGTGTATATTTCTTCAGCAATGACGCAGTGATCGAAAGCTCTTTGCAGATCCTCTTGATCTTGTAGCCTTGCATGATATGGCGACAGCAGAGTGTCATGATGTCTTGGAAGAGGAGAATCTCGTCCCCATAGAAACAGAAACCGATATCTTTGTCATAGACTTTCTGGATGATGGCTTTGATGGCTTGTTGTTTTTGTTGGGCGGTCGTGCTCGTGATGACTGCGGGATATCATCATCGGGTGAGATACTCATCGAAGCTACGCTGTACTTCTTTGAAGACGATGGTGCTACTATGGTCGAGCTGGAGATAGTGGGTATGGATACCTTTGCTATCGAGGAGATCAAAGAAAGCAAGTGGTCTGACCGTGATGGTCGATACGTGTGGCTCTCTGACGAGAGACTGATACTCATCGGACTGGATATAGGCGATACCGGTAGCGACGATAGTGGTTTTATAGGATGGATGTTGGATGTATTCTCTGAGGATGGGGAAGATATTTTTGCTATATTGGATCTCATTGAGGAGGAGGAGTGCATCATCGTGGAAATCTATCCCATACTTGATCTGCATATAGCTGATAAAGTCATCGAGATTGCTGAATTTCTTCGCTACGATATCGTCATCGAAGGAGAAGTAAAATCACTGTCTTTGTTTGTTGCTATCATCGAGAAGACCTTGGAGTAGTGTGGTCTTGCCACTTCATCTGCTACCATTGATGAGGATGAGACGAATGGCTGTATTGTGGAGTGATTGTTCTATCTGTGTCTCATAGATGCTTCTTGTTATATGGTGCATGGATAGGGTGATGGAGATAAAATATAGCCCTTTGTATACAATTACCCTCCCTATAGCAAGATAATACTACTATATAGTATTCGATAGCATTACGTTTTACTGGTAAAAAGTATATGGTATTTGTATAAATATCAGATCATATATGTAAAATGTCGTAAATGCTTTGCTTTCGTGTTATTGTATCATTACCACTATGGGCGTATTCTATCTTATTTTTTGTTTTTCTATCTTCGACATGCATCTTCGTATTGTTGGTCC
>CAZBFX010000029.1:0-12656 GCA_964491325.1 uncultured Candidatus Peribacteria bacterium | reverse complement strand
TATTCCTTGACGAGTCTGAAGATGAATTTGATACGAGAAGATGAAAGCATGATATTGAGATAAAGTAATAGTCGATACGACCCTAATGAGGACTTCGTTGATATCAACGAACCCCATCTCGCAATCAGAAAAATACTTTAAAAACAATCAATCTAATAAAGCTAATTTTTACCTTAATATATGAGAATGTACATCTGCTTCGAGTGAACCGTCGGTACGGGCAAGACCACCCAATCCAAAATCCTCCACGACTATCTCCAAAAAAAATATCCTGACAGAGAAGTCATCCGAGTCAGAGAACCTGGCAAGACTCCTATCGCTGAAGCGATCAGGACACTCGTCCAGTGAACACCATTCGATGAAGAGATGGATCCCCTCTGCGAAGCATATCTCTACACCGCTGCCAGAGCACAACTCATCAATACGGTAATTAAACCAATCTTGGAAAAATGATGAATCGTCATCAGCGATAGATGCTTCCGATCATCACTCTCCTATCAGTGATATGCGAAGTGATTGAGCATAGACAAAGTTCGACAAGTAAATGCCCCTATCGTGGGCGATTGTTTGCCTGATCATGTGCTCTTCTTCGATATGCCTGTCGATATAGGACTGTCAAGGACATTTGATAGTGCAGGTGATAAACATGAGCTCAATGGCAAAGACTTCTTCCTCAAGGCTCATGAAGGCTATCTCGCATGCATCAAGGACGGTAGATTTGCTAAGCACGCTCATAGCATCGATGCACTCGGTTCTATCGAAGAAGTCACAGCAAGGGTGATACACATTCTCGCCAAAGTATAGAAAATCTCTATTCTCCCTATCTTCTCTATTCTCTGCCTGTCGGCACAGACAGGTCCCTATTTACTCTGTACTTCTGCACTCCTCCATACCCTATTCATGATCGCATATCCTACTCCCTTGTCTGCATGAGGGAGTTTTTGGATGAAAATTTGTGTAATGCCCAGACGATCAGCATCATGATAGAGCTGATAGAGCGACTGTGCACAGCGGAGGAGATTACTCGTCGATCATCGAGGCATCGTGATGAGTCCATACTGATTATGTAAACTGGTAAGAGCATCATCATGATCTGCGAGAAACTCATCGGTAGCAATCAACGCACATTTCTCGGAGAGACTTTCACCTTGTCAGTGAAAATAGTTTGTGATGATATCGAGAGTGTCTACTACTGTCACCTTCCCCTGCGGAGCATAGTGGGTAAATCTCGATCCAGGAGAGATATTTGGTCATTTGTCATCATAGATGATCTGGATCTGTGCGTCACTACCAGCTTCGTCGAGTACGGCACGGATATCCTCATCCGTGATATAGCCAGGACGGAGGATCCTGATAGTGTCGCCTTCGACCACTACGACGGTGGACTCGATACCATAGAGTGTCTTCCCTCCATCAGCGATCAGGGAAATCTTCCCATCCATATCATGCTGCACCATCGCAGCAGAGCTAGGACTCGGTTTGCCTGATGTATTGGCACTCGGTCAGGCTAGCGGACGACCATAGTCATGGATCAGCTGTCTCAGCAGGTGATGATCGGGGATCCTCACACAGACCGTCTCAAGTCATGCGGTGACGGAGTCGGCGAGATTACTTTGCCTCTGTAAAGCGATCGTAAACGGTCACGGAGTAAGCTTCTCGAGAAGCAAACGCTCCAGTGGGGATTGGATAGTCGCATACTGCTCTATCATAGCGATACTATCGACATGGATGATGACAGGATTGCTAGCAGGTCTTCATTTAGCCATAAAAACGGATCTGACAGCATCCTCGTCCGTCGCATCAGCGAAGAGTCCATAGATCGTCTCCGTCGGCAAAGCGACACATCCTCATTGCTGAAGTTGCTCGATGATTGATGCGAACGATTCTCTCGTAAAAGGGATTATCTGTGTCTGCATACATTATAGAATATAATAAAATAATAATTCCTCCCATTGCGTCATCTCGAGCGAAGTGACCGAAGGGAATCCTTTAGGGCGAGAGATCTCAAAGACAAAGAAAAAACATTGCTACCACATACTTTTTACCTATACTACTCTACATAAGATACAAAAACATTGCAAGGCAATTTATCTCTCTGATCATCATTATGCTCTCCTTTGTCAGAAAACGAATGAGAAAGATACTCAAAAGTATAGATCCTCAAAAGGCCAAAGTCAGAAAAAAACCTCTTACCGCTACAGTCAGAAAAGAAGCACTCACTCTCATCACCCAGAGAGTCGAACATCACGCAGCGATCATGCATCTCTCCTATCAGACGATCAAGATCTCGACTGCTCGTCGTAGACGATGAAGTTGTACGTCAAAGAGAAATCTTATCTTCAACTGGAAACTCACCCAATTCCCTCTCTTCGTCCTGGACTATGTCGTCATCCATGAACTCGCTCATCTCGTCCATTTCAATCATAGTCCGAAGTTCCGATCCCTCGTCGAGAAGTACTGCCCTGACTATAAAAAAGCAAAGAAATGGCTGAGGGAGCATGAGAGGTGATGATCTGTATGATAAATTTTTCACTTGTATCATACCGATGAAATAACTATTATGGCATCATAATTTATCTCTCTGTAACTCATGAACATAGACTATGGAAAATCATTACACGATGGCAACGATATCGACCAAACATGGCATCAGATCATCACAAGTCGATATGAAAGACTATGATGAGACACTCTCATGAAAACAAATTTTATCCAACTCATACCCAATAATAATCCCTTCATCTTCGATGAAGAGGATAGAGTAATGAGCATCAGTACAATGATTGTCTGTCCTTATGATATAAGATATGAATTAGCCAATCTTCCCGAAGATATAGAGAGGCAACGAAATCTCATGATTAAGGGAATAAGGTTAATCTACAAAATACTGGAGGAGGGAATACAAAACACTGAACAAAAACGTCTCCGCAAAGAACGAATGGAAATGCAACATTTTCCACACCCACACTATCACTTCTGTCTGTCAAATTTACCTCTTTCTCAAGCAGTAAAAGGAGATCGTGGATGACCATTATCAATAGATGAAATAATAAGCAGTATAAAATGACGAGGCTTCTTCGAAGCACAAGAAAGGGCAAAAAATGAAAACGATATATTATTCAAAGAGTTACAAACATGAGATGATGCACTCATGGAGAAATATGTAAACAAAGTAGCATAATTTTACTCATTATAAAAAAATATGCTCATCCATACTGTCGAGGAAATGATACAATTAGGCAAACAACTTGGATCGAAGCATCCAAAAATACTTCTCTACGGAAATGTATGAGTAGGGAAAACGCATTTTACAAAATGATTCGTCCAAAACCATCAAATACATCCAGAACATGTAACTAGTCCGACCTATACATATCTCAACGAATACGATAATAGAGTACTCCACATCGATATGTATAGAATATGACAATCGAATGATCTTTTTGATAAAGGCATCCTCGACAAAATCGATAACTACGACCATATCATCATAGAACGACCAAAGTTTGAATCAGAATATATAGACGACAGCCGACTTAAAATTGAAATAAGTAAGGAAGAATGAGACACAAGAGAAATAACATTCCTCAATTAAATTAGCTCATCATTGCCAGCAAGTAAGCCAGGAACCCCGATCATCGCTGCATTATCCGTACAATACACGAACTTCGTCGGCAAGAAGAAAGAGATCTGGAGCTGGTCGCTCAACACTTGTAATCTCTCCCTCAGTCTGATATTCGCCGAGACTCATCAGACCACAGCGATACTCTTCGCCCCTGTCTGCTCGACTGCCCATTGGAGCTTCGTGATCAGTATATCAGTCGCAGTCTCTTGAAACGAATAGGCGATAGCGTTCTTCTGCATCTCCGAGAGATGCTCATGCAGACTATCAGGATCCTGACTCTGCCTCGGGAGACCTGCCATATCACAGAGAAACTGATAGGTCTGCGACTTCATCCCTGAGAAGCTAAAATCCAATGATCCTTTCTCGAGAAGGATTTTTTTATATGTACATTGTTCTAATAACGAAGGACTCTCTCATTCATCATTGTGCATTGTGAATTCTGAATTGTGAATTGTACATTGTGCATTGTGAATTCTAAACTCTTCTGCCTTCTCCCCTACCCACTTCCCTCCTGGATACGGCCCTCCGAGCATCCTCGCTACCTTATCGAACACCTCTCCCACCGCATCATCTCTCGTCCCTCAGAGTTTTCTCACACAATACCTTCACACTTTTTCTCCCCTCTCTGAGAGGATATATCCCGTTCAGGGCAGAGGGGTAAGGGGTGAGGTAGTTACTTCATATAAGTCGCTATGCCCCCCACTTACACTCAGCACCACCATCGGATACTGTGCATCAGTGATCTCTTGTTCGAGCAAGACGGAAAACACATGTCCATACAGATGATTCACAGGAACGAAAGGCTTGTGATAGTATGTGGCTAACATATGACCGAACGTCTTCCCGATCATGAGCGATCATGGCAGTCATGGACTCACTGTCACGCTGATCGAATCGACAGCATCCATGAGCGATGCTAGATCTACATACCCTGCCTTCGTGACCAACGACTGCATCACAGGGATAATCTGCTCGGCATGCGACCTACTTGCGAGCTCTGGGACGACGCCACCATACTGGTCATGCATAGCTTGTGTATAGGACACCATCACCAGACATGAGTAAAAATTTCCCTCATCACGCACGAGAGCTAGAGAAGTATCATCACAACTTGTTTCTATTGCAAGCGTTATATGTCACATATGTCAATCTGAAAAAGCGTCTAAAGGAGGGTCGCGATTGATTTATCGCACACAATAAATATACTCACACTATGTGTAAATATATACGAAAACAGACAACAAAAGCAATCAAAACTCTGACACGGAGTCGGGCAATTTTTGTTATTGGCGTCTCTATCCCTTTCGTAGCAGCACAAAACAGTGCTCCATCACTCATCATTACACCGCCGGAGATGAACGATCCTGCTCGTCTCGCCTGTCCGAGCTGTAGCAAGACTCCTGATAGTATCACCAACTTCATCGGCATGACATACCAAGCACTAGGAATACTCGACACCAGCAACCCCGCCAATACTGTCGTCTGATGATACAAGATCTACGGTCCACGACAGTGATGAATCTATGGTGCATTCCAAAACGGTCTTGCACCCTATCCCTCTATCGTCGAAGAAGTCGTCGGTGGGACACTCAGAAATATCGATCGTCAACAATCATCAGCAAGATCTATCGCTATAGTTCTCGGTCTCTATGGGAGAGACATCCTCACTGATGGTGCGAGAGGACTAGCAGTCATAGCACAGCCATGGCCTATCGTGAGAGATTATCAGAAACTTCTCGATATCGATACATTGATCGCTGACAAGCTCTTTGATCTCGGACAAGCAGGAGGTTTACAGAAAAAACTGACCAACGAAGCGAGACAGTCTCTCATACAGATCTTCGCATCACAGCAGTGAGACGATAAGCTGTTTGAGAGTAAGACCGCCAGCATCACTATAGAGTCACATGCAACACCCTATACTATCATCCAGCTCCTCCTCAGGATCAATCGGAGGATGAAAAACATGGTCACCGCAGGGAGAGATCCGAGAGATACAGATATAGCAATCAAAAACAATGCCATCTCTGTACAGATTAACCCATGATTTTGGACAGGTATCCAAACAGAATATGCCTGTACGAGACTATCGCACAATGCCTGTACCCAACAATGGAAAGACTTCACTAATGATATAGCCATGATCACGACAGGGTTTATCGATACATGACCAAAGCAAGCTCGAGAGAAGATCAAGACATCTCTCACGAGACTCAAGACACTCTGACAAGATAGAGCATGAAATGATGAAAACATATCCGACAAAAACAGAGCCGACTATGATGCGAGACAGGACGAACTCCTTTCCGCCATGTGACTCACCAAACATATCGCCAATATCTCATCATGAATCATAGACATCTCAGCATCACTTCCGAGAGACTTCGATACGATGAAACAAACAGTCAAAGATAGCTCACAGTGAATAGCATCCTATCGATCAGCAATCACACAGAGACCCACAACCAGCCCTGATACAATTATCAATCAGATCTATCAGGTCGATAGCAAAGGAACACAGCAGACTGACGAACCTGGAGTAGTATGATCGATCATGTCTCGATTGGGATGAGATAGGTCGCCAGCACAGACCCCCAGACAAGCAAATATCATCAGTTCTCTCCATGAGATAGAGACATATCACCACAGTGCTATGAGTGAACAAGCGATAGCGAGTACCGATGATAGTCAGCTCCTCTTAGCCAATCTCCTCGCATCTATCCGCTATAGCAAAGCCACACTCTACAATCCATCAAATAAGAAGACTATCTATGAAAATGTCGTCCGTGTCTGTGAAACCCAATGCTCCAATCTCTGATGAACCTGTCGTCTACCATAAAGTATGTTTCTTATGATAAATCATCCACATGTGCGTCATCCTGAGCTTGTCGAAGGATCTCAAAGAATTTACTATACTATCCTCATGTTCTCTTATACTAAACTATCGCTATCCATCTCCACTCTCATACTCGCTTGTGTGCCATTTTTGACATATGGTCAGACAAAATCATTGGATGACTTCGTCGTAGCAGTGACAAATGTTGCCGCACATCCAAATCCCTATACTATGTTTGGCAATATGTGCAAGAATCTTGAAAAAGTAGTAACAGAGGACTATAATATCATCTACGATCCTAGGCAATCACTCTTCGTGACGATGTTTTGTAATTCACTCCCTGATCTCCAAGATAGCCAAACAGGCAAGACATTGTTCTATGACGATGACAAATGAATAAGCCCTTATCTCAAAAGACAGACACTACGCGATCTCGGTTTCATCTGTCTCCCTGGACAGACGGCCAATGATGGCTGTATCGCTGCATCGAGAGCATCCAACAATGACTATCACTACATGATGACCAAACTCATGCTAGAGATACAAAATGAACGATCCAATGTAGCTCTCGCTCGTCTCTATGGCGTGAGCACTATCGATGAGAGTGAGAGAGAACAGATCAATAATATGATCGCTCGTAGCTACAACGCTATCGGTCATCAGACAGTCCAAAAAGACTATCCCAAGACAGTGAAAAAGATGGAAGCATATAGCAGAGCAGGCAATAAATTACTCAAGAAACTACAGATCATCGATCTTACTATGATAGAAAAAGAAAAGTCGACACTCGATACACATCAGCTCTGCCTCCTTCATGCACTCTTCTTCTCACAGATCGATCAACAAATACCGCTCAACTGTATCTCGAGCAAAGAAGCAAATAATAGATCATATACTCATCTCCTCTACAATGAACTATTTTTCTACACACTCTTCTCCTCGACCTATGCACAATATCTCGATCAGTTTGAATTTGGGAAAGACTCTAGCGATTCAAACCAAAGAATGCCCTGACTGAGCGACCTTATGAGTCGCGATGCACTGAGTATCATCCGTGCAAACATCGCTAGCCAAAGAAACTCCATCATCCAGACCACTAATCAAACAAGCAAAGCTCTCAGAGACTTCGAATCATACTTTATCCTCCATATCGGCATGCTCATGTACCAAGAAGATCTCATCGATTTTAGATGACGCCTTGCCAGACTCTATCTCCCTCTCCATCAGCTCCACTACAAGATAGAAAATGTCCAAAAAGCAAAAACCACATAAATGCAGAATTTACAATGCATAATTATCTATGGCAATCTCTCAATCTTTCAATCTTTCAATCTCTCAATCTCTCGTAGTTCGTATCGGTACTTTTTTTTGTCTATGTGGTCTGACAATAATGTCAGCTCATTGATTCTCTCTCGATACACGATTACTCCAATGATGATCAGCTCTCAAGACCCAACAAGGTATCAGATGACTCACACAGACGAATGATCTCGCTCTCCAAGGTGATATATTTCGCACACTCTACGAACAGCATAACTTCCCACAACAACAAAGCAACAGACAGTGAATCAATGCTATCATGACCCAGCTCAGTACATGAGGCAAATGTATACTCGACAGCACTCTCACCAATGATGTACTCTTTGTCCTGACTACTATCCCGGATATCAGACAAGAACTCTATACGATGCTACACATACCACTCAATACGAGACTAGTCATCGGTGATGCGAGACGACGCCAAAGTACCACATTACAAAAAAGCTGTAGAAACATCGTTGCCTGTCTCAGACCTGATAAGCAGTACGACAACAAAGAAAGTATCAATAGCCAAAACGAACTCACATATTGTAGAAGAACTATCAGAGAGTACTTCCTCCTCAATCAGCAACTCAGTCAAGCATACCTCACACAGACTAGCGATGTCAAAGACATGAATGTCTATATCAACAATACACTCGATGATAGTCCATTCGATCTCATGGTCGATATGCAAGATATCAAGAAGATACTCTTCCTGACTGATAATCCCGTCATCCCTCGTATGACGTTCTTCTCTCTCCCGACTGTATCTGTACCCGATAGCACAAACTCTAGCTTCTGATGAATCAATGCCCTCCTGTGAGCAAACAATACAGTCTGAGAAAATAGTGTCAGATCAGCGAACATTGGATGAGAAGATAGCAATACAAACATCACGACAGCAGACACAAGCAGCCCTATCACAGCATTTATCGAGAGCAACCAAGCGACAACAAATGAAGCGAGCAACAATACGAGATCGACGACAATCTGATCAGCCAATCTCTCACTCATCGAAGCACCACTCTGTCTACCGACAGATACCACTGCTAGCTGAATCACTGATGCGACGACGATAGATGACGATACAGTGGGAGATACGATGAGAGACGATCAAGCATCATTCTCCTGAGCACAAGCAGCACTGATGGCAAGTCTCGCACCATTTCTGAGCTATGATGACAATCGTATCGGTGAGTTTGGCAATACACTACTCGATGATCTCGACAATCTCATCCAGACTACCAACCCTCTGCCATGAGCAAACTGCCAAGCACGCTGTGACGCCCTCCCGACGACCGGCGGTGCTAGTGACGATATCCAGAAACAAACATGTGAAGCAAACTGCTGTATCGATAGCTGCAAAACACTGACTAATCTCAGAGATAAGGCTGTCTGTCTCTCGCAGTGTCTCTGTGTCGATACATCATACCCTGGGGTGAATGCGAAACCAGAGCTAAAGAAAGTGTTTGACAACGATATGCTCCGTATCAGATTCTGTAGAGTACCAGCGATGAATCCTATCATCCAAGCAAATAAAAAAATAACAACCATCGAAGAAGCCATCGACGGCATCAACGCCATCCTCGGGACGCTCAAAGCATGAGGCAAACTTACTCCTCGCAATAAGTCGAAAGAATTCCTCGATTCGACATTTAGTGATATCAAGTTCAAAGATATCATCGCATTCGACATCTTCGTCGCTGTGAAGCCCCTCTACGACACGATCTCCTTCGCTGGCAAAGCAAAAGCGAAACAACAAAGTGCTACTGCCGATCGTGCTCTCTTCATCCCTGGGGGCAAAGATCTCAGTGAGAGTCATGAGAGAAATAAGTATATCATCATCGGTAGTCATGCTCCCGCTCTCGCGAGCAAACAACCACTCACGAGTTATCAAGACTACCAACAACTCATGATAGATCAACAAAAAAAACTCACGATGCAGGAGTGTCCTCCCTGACAAGCCTGCCTGTCGGCAGACAGGGGTGGTGGGTTTGCTAGTCCAGTAAGATCTGCCATCCTCGATGACCAGAAACAATGACATGATGAGATCCTCGACGAACTAGCAGAATTCTATAGAGCAAATATGCTCTTCCGACAGCAGATCACCGACAAGACAGACTCCTTCCATCAGACCAGCCAGAGCTTCGCTGAGAAAGCGATCAAGGCGAAGTAATGTTTGTTGGCCTTAGATTACAATTTGTCTATAAAGTGTAGATATTATTAATATAGCTGTTTTATTTTAAGACTACAAGATGAGCACAATCAATGGTATCGGTACTAAGTTCTATGGAATATCAGGACTTGATAATGGAGGTTGTAGTACGGCAACGAAATGGGTTACATTTCTTTTTTTTCCAATTATCCCATTATACAAAGAAAAAATAAAGCGTACAATAACAAAACCATATGAATTTCAATATGAAATCATTGCAAGAGAAAAGTTAAGCTTTACGGAAATTATACAAACCTATATATGGTGATGGTGTATCATTCCTTTATTGCTCTTTCGGCCTTTGTTGCTGTGTATTCCTGAGTTACAACAGAGTCTAGGCTTTCATCTACCGACTAATGGCTTCAATGATCCCGCCATAGGCGACTATCTTCTTGTAGTAGCAATCATATGGATGCTCTTCACTCGATCGAGATTTCTCACATGGAATGAGAAAAGATGATTACCCACAAACTATAAAGAACTACTAAAAGACCCAATGGGGTAAATTATTTCTTTCCATCAGACCAGTCAGACCTTCGCCGAGAAAGCGATCAAGGCGAAGTAAAGTTGAGGTTGATTTAGTATTCACCAATATCTACAATACTCGCATATATAGTTACCACTCGAGACCTACTCTACAAAAAAATTTACCTCTGAAAAAATATTCTATGGAAATAGCGAAAAACACTCACGCAAAATTAAAAACATTTCTGGGAACATCAACTCCTGACGAAAACACAAGAAGCCGTGAAAACTACCGAAAGCTAATCGGAGAAATGGGGAAAGTTATAGACTATGACGAACTTGATCCCAATAAGGTATTGGTTTTATTTGACAAAGACTTAGATAATTTTTGACTTGAAAATCACAATCCAATAAAAAATTCATTATGGATTAGGATATCAGATCTCGAAGAACAAAACGACACTCCCCTTTAATTTTTCGCTCAATACAATATATTAAGATCATGTTTTCAAAGATCGGCAGAACTAAACGACTATGGATGCATAATATACTTTAACACTTCTATAGAACAATTATGACCATAAATATAAAGAAAAATTTCTGGGATGAAAACTATTATAATCACCCGGCATTGACAGATATCATGATTACTAAAGCAGAAAAAGAACTAAAAGTAACCCTCCCTAAATCATTGATAGATTTATTAAAAATACAAAACGGGGGCTATACAAAATGATTTGTATTCCCTATGCAGGAAAAGACTTCTTGGGCAAAAGATCATATTGCTCTTGATGACTTATCTGGCATAGTGACTGATGAGTCACTCAGAACAGCACAAAATATTCTTGACTCAGACTATATGACCAAAGAATGGGGGCTACCCCAAAAACAAGTGCTCTTATCAGGAGATGGACATTGGCGAATTACGCTTGATTACAGAAAGGGCAAAACACCTTCGGTGAGACGAATTGATACTGAATGTAATGAAGATATACATGTCGCAGACAGTTTTGATGATTTTATACATGGACTTGTACCTAAAGATCAATATTGATGATAGCCCATATAACCATTTGAATACATTATCTCACGCAGGAGGTTTCTATAGATCATGGACAAGACCGATTCTTTCCATCAGACCAGTCAGACCTTCGCTGAAAAAGCGATCAAGGCGAGATAGTCTAAAAACAACCACCCACTTCCGATTATTCTTTTATTTAGGATTGACTTTCATATCTTGATGCTGTATCTTCAAGGTATAATTTTTATTCTATAAAGTGATCGGTCCATGAGCAATACTCTTACAGAAAGTTTATTACCATCATCTCCTAAAGCTTCATGGCTTAATATGGTAGCATTAGCAGTATTACTAGCACTGTGATGATCGTGATGCGAGAGAATACCAGATCCTCAAGTCACATCGGAACATCTTGATACAACTACATGAACACATCAAGCTGCGATAGCACAAATAATAGAGGAAGTAAACCCATGACTCTTTCAGTATGACAATAGAGACAGTACAAATAGTATGAGGCTTTGATGACGAAATAGCAGTATGTGAATTAATATAGGAAATGTACATGACCCATTAGTTTACGATAGCAATGTGTCACCTTCCATTAAAGAATGAGATACAGTATATATAGATTTGAATCACCAAGATTTCGTAGGAAGAATAAACACAAAAGCTGAAATGATGAGAGACTATTCTAGTCCGAGGAAAGTGGGAGCAGGGGATGCTTGAATTAATATTGGTGACATTGCCGAAGTAACAGGGAGGGCAACAGCAGTAGTGAGAGAAGTTCGAGACCATCAACCATCCGAGATCGAGCGTATATATTTTGGCAATCAGCTAGCAATCAGGAAACTATTAGAAGCACAAGAAAGTAAATAATCTCTATGTCAAAATTAGAGAGACACAATCCCCTCCCTTAGCTCCCCGACCATTTGATGGAGGACGAATATATTATGGAGGGAGAGTATCTGTCATCCAAGCATCTCATTCTCTCTCAGGAGATGATGGATATACGCTCTCGTGTACTGTCTGGAGAGAGCATTCTTTGCCTCTGGCCAGAGTGGTGTATGATCATTGCGATGACAGGCATTGTGGAGATTGAGATTGCCATCTGGGTGATAGGCTGTACCATGCCTGCCCAGTCTCGTCGGCATCACACAGTCAAACATATCAAATCCACTCTCGATAGCGAAGC
>CAZBFX010000028.1:0-12710 GCA_964491325.1 uncultured Candidatus Peribacteria bacterium | reverse complement strand
ATCTGACCAGAGCAATTGTCTTGACTTATTTGTAGGTTTGGGCTTGTAATAGGCGATAAATTTGTTTATAAAGTTTGTAATGTTATAAAGTTCATAAGGTAGGTTATTCGGCTTCAAGCTAGAAGCGACAAGCTACAGGTCTTGGAGTATGAAGCTCGGAACTTATAGCCACTTTGAACTCTGCATTTTTAACTCTTAATTCTTATAACTATGTCACACAAAAAACACACAATCGAACTATCCAAAGAAGCCTATGAATTGCTTCAACAAGTCAAAAAAGTCTTCATCTCCTATACGGGCGACAAAGAAGACGATCGATCTGACGAGAAGGTGATCGATATCTTAGCAGGAGGTTTCTTCGAGCAACTCTCCCATAGTCAAGCTCATGAGCATACTGAGGATGGCTGTTGTGGTGGTGGCTGCGGCTGCGATGATAGCGACTGTGGTGAGAAATGCGACGATGATTGCGGATGCGACTGTGAAGATGGATCCTGTGAGGAGAAGCCTGCGAAAACGGAGAAGAAGGCAAAGAAATAGTTTTGTATATAAAGTTCTTATGATACTCTGTATCATTTTTGTCTTTGTCTCTTTTTAGCTTTATAGTGCCATGGAGAAATTATTGGTAATTTGCCCTCAATGTAAGCAGAGCATATCTGTTGATGATACGCCACTGAGGAGGATGGGTATAAAAGAGAAAGACATCAGGAGAATTGCACAATCAACATATCGCATAAATGACTATCGGTGTTGTAATACATGTATAGGATCCAATGACTATATCATAGCAGATAGAAAAAGCCATAGATCACTACCGTCAATGTGTCCTGCATCGAAATATCGGTATACTGACGAAAGTTCTATTTGTAGCGATTGCGGGAAAAGATTTACTTTTACTAAAGAGAGGCAAAAGTATCGATATGAGAAACTTCATATCCCAGTCGATGTCGTCTGTCGTCAATGTACTTCATGTAGAAAGCAGAGATGGGCAATAAAAAAGCTCAATGTTCTTGTCCCACAGAATAAGAGACATGATAGCCTCTGGTTGCAGGATATGATCAAGCAGTATACTGTGCTTGGCAATACTGAAAGAATACATTACTATGCAAATCTTCTTAAGAAGATTTCTCAATAGTGTTTTTTATTTTTGCCATGCTATGTCTTCCACATATTATCCCTATCTTGTCTTTATCGCAGCCTTACTCTGGGCTACCGATGCACCGTTTCGTACGATGCTTGCGATCAATCTCGATAGTAGTCTCATCGTCTTGATCGAGCATCTGATCAATCTCGTGATCATCATCCCTCTGCTCGTGATGGGATGGAAAGAGATACAGAAACTCCATCGAAAACATCGATGAGCATTACTCTTTATCGGAATAGGGTGATCGGCACTCGCTTCGATCGCGTTCACCTATAGTTTCACTCTAGTGAATCCGTCGATCGCTATCATCTTGCAGAAGCTCCAACCGCTGTTGGTTATCCTCTTGAGTGGTGTAATCTTGCATGAGAGATTTACTCGAAAGTTTCGAGTCGGTGCAGGAGTCTGTCTGATAGCATGATATTTTCTCTCCTTCCCGACAGGGCTACCCTATCTCTATGATGGAGAGCAGTATAATCCGCAGTTTCTTGGTATACTGTGTATCTTTGGATCAGTCGTCTTACGATGAGGATCGACGGTGTTTGGGAAGTTTGTCTTATCCAAGACAAGTTTTCCGACCATCACGGCGTTGAGGTTTGCTATCGCATCGATATTTCTCCTGATTCTTAATACATGGACAGGGACGATAGGACATATCGTATCGGTCACTCCGCATCAGCGATTATATCTCGCTATCATCGCTCTCGTGTCAGGATCACTTTCTTTGTTATTGTATTATAAATGATTACAAAAAACTCCTGCGTCGGTAGCGACATTTGCGGAGTATGGGTTTCCTGTCGGTGCAGTAGTTATCAACTATTTCGCTCTCGGACAAGGTCTCTCCCGGTTACAGGTCGCCATGATGGGAGTGATCCTGGTGGCGATCTATGGGATGCAGAAGAAAGTGCAGAGTTAAGAGTGTAGAATTCATAATGAATTATTAACTAATGTAGTTTTTGTCATATCGAGCTTGTTGAGATATCCTTTATTGTTGCCTATAAAAGATCTCTCGATTCCGTTTCACTCCACTCGAGATGACACAGTGAGTCTTTATCTTATCTCGTTATCATGCTTAGTCCCGACGAAGAGAGAGTCATCATCCACAAAGGGACAGAGCGTCCGTTTAGTGGTGTCTATGAGCAACATCTTAGTGGTGTCTATGAGCAACATCGGTCAGATGGCGTCTATTGTTGTAAACAATGTGGACAACAACTGTTTGACTCGACGACAAAATTTGACGCTGGATGCGGATGGCCGAGCTTCGATGATGCGATAGCGGGGACAGTCAACTGGACACTCGATGCTGACAAGATCAGGACGGAGATCACCTGTCGTGTCTGTGGCTGACATCTCGGACATGTCTTCGTAGGTGAGAAAGCGACTCCGACGAATGCGAGATACTGTGTGAATAGTATCTCTATGACTTTCAAGCCTAGAAATGAAGCAAAGTCTGACACGAGAAAGCTCGAGACGATAGTCTTGTGAGGCTGATGTTTTCGATGTGTGGAAGCGGTCTTCGAGACGATCGAGGGTGTCGTCGAGACGAGACCTGGCTATATGGGTGGCAAGAGAGAGTATCCGAGTTATGAGCAAGTCTGTGCATGAGCGAGTGGGCATATCGAAGTCGTCCAGATCGTGTATGATCCTACGATCCTTTCGCTTACTCGTTTGCTCGAGATATTCTTCACGATCCATGATGGGACGAGTCTCGATAGACAGGGCAATGATGCGTGACCCCAATACAGATCAGCGATATTTTATACTAGTGAGGAGCAGAAAAATACAGCAGAGGACATGATAGCCAATTTTAATCAGACAAACAAATATGGTTGACCGATTGTGACGGAACTAAGACAAGTAGAGACGTTCTGGGTAGCAGAAGGCTATCATCATCACTACTTCCGTGATAATCCGACGAGAGCCTATTGTCAGATGGTGATCAGACCGAAGCTGGAGAAAATTCAGAATTAAAAATCCAGAGTTAAAAATGCAGAGTTCATCATTTGCGTCATCTCGAGCGAAGTCGAGAGATCTCATTCACGATGAGATCCTTCAACTTCGCTCCATTACATTCCACTGCGTTCAGGATGACGCAGTTTTGCTTTATTACTTCGCTCTTTGCTTTCTATGACTAAAGGAAATAAACGATATGTCGTCAGACAGGGAAGAAAACCAGGGATCTATGCGACACGAGATGCGTGTCAGAGAGAAGTTCTTGGCTATACTGATGCAGTGTATAAGTCGTTTGCCACACACGATGAGGCGGTCGAGGCTTTCGCCCATGGTCGAGACTCGTGACTGCAAGGCAAGAAATCTCTTGTCGATATTCGTCGTCTGATGGGCGAAGAACAGTTTCTGACCAGTATTGCGACTGATGCAGCCTGTCAGTCCAATCCTGGCAGACTCGAATGGCAAGGAGTGATTGTTGCTACTGGAGAGATGATAGTGTCATCAGCTGTCTATCCTGTGGGGACGGTGAATATCGGGGAGTATCTCGCTCTGATCCAGTGAATACAGCGATGTCTGGCACATCCACAGTATAGATATATCTACAGTGACTCTCGTACTGCTCTCGCACGGGTGAGGAAATGACATTACTCGACACAGTTGGCTCGTAGTAGACAGACAGAGAAGCTATTTAGTCTGCTTGATCAGCAGACGCAGTGGCTGCAGAGTCATCTGCAGTGGGTTGATCTCATCACAGTGCAGAAGCGACCGACGGATCAGCGAGGGGAGATCCCTGCGGACTTTGGGAGGAAGTAGATTAAGATATTCTCCATCTATGATAGTATGCTTTGATGGCTTTTGCTGTTCTCTTATTATTGTATGTGTCGTTAATATTGTCTGCTATTTTTTGAAATTCCTGGATAGTCTTTTTCTCTCTATTTGTCGCGAATAATTCTTCTAGATCTCACCTCTCTTCATCTGATCGAGGTATCTTGCCACTTTTCTCTAGTAATAGAAGAGATCTCTTTTTTAGGATGTCTTCTAATTCAGCTTCCGTCAAAGGGTTTTCATGCCCTTCTCCCCGTCTCATGTTTTTTCTTATTTTTTTGGCCTCTTCATCTCCTAGAAAGAATCCTATACATATTGATAGTATTTTATCTGTTATCTTTGTGCCGAGAGGAATATAATCTTTCTCTCTTATAACACGTTCTATATTTTCTCTTGTTCTGCGAACGATCTCTTTGCGAGTATGCATTTCTAAGATCAACTTTCTTATTTCTTTGGCAATATCGGTTTCATTTTCTTGTATGGCACGTGCTATATATCAAGCTATTCTTGGACATGTTTTTGCTTTTTTTGAGGGTTTGTTTAATGGCGATGTTATTTCTTCCATAGAAAACTTATTAGGTTATAAATAATATAATAGGGCCTTGACTAGGATAGGGCAATAATATAATTTATATTATAATCACTAAGCAAAAAGATGCAAATAAATATATTCCTTGCAATTGTCTTATAGATATCTATATTCTGTATGTTATTTTTTATTCTTTTTCTTTTTCCTTATGTGTAAACACAACAAAAACATCTGACTCTTGATTATTCGTCTCGGTATGGGAGCGATCTTTCTCATGGCAGGTGTTATGAAACTTATGGCAGTGAGCCCCGAAATGATTGCTCAAGTAGGTGGTGCGGCTCACACTATTGGTCTCACATTCTTGTCTCAGACAGTATGGTTTTGGATAGCATCTATTGCTGAAGTCCTTGCCGGTGTATTGCTGATTGCTGGATTCTTAGTACCAGTTGCATCATTCTTGATCATCGTGATCATGGCGGTAGCATTTGCATCTATGGGGTACAACATGCAGATGGGTATGCCGTTGATCATGTATGCTATCACTGCTCTCGGTCTCGGATTTACTGGTCCTGGTATGTGGAGTGTGAAAGGTCTCTGTTGTAAGGGGTGTTCTGCTACAGCGAAGGCATGTTGCGAATCTGCATGTGCTCCAGACACGAAACCTGAGATGAAATAATTATTTTTTCTTCTTTTTATGGCATTATCAAAGACAGCCTATTGGCTGTTTTTTATCATCCGATATTATACACTGGGGCACCAGGCAGGCTCATATCTACGACCCATATATCATGTTGGATATATCTCCCCTCTTCTTCGCCTTTTTCTCGTTCTCAGAGAACTTCTAATAGTTGTTTTTGGTTATATCATTGAAATTTATATACTTCCTTCTCTCTACTTTTAGGAGAATAGGTGAGAAGAAATGAGTATATTATATATCATAGTGGTAGAAGTATTGTATGGTCTATTATCTCCGCTTCTGGGATAGAATGAAACGGGTGAGTTGATGTACTTTCTATTATTTCAATCTCTATTCATTCACCTTGATAGTGTTCAATAATTTCATCCGTTTTGTATTCTGGATACCGACGTGTAGAGAGTTTTACATTACTGTCGGCAGAAACTCATTTTTTCATGAGAACTCTGTATAGTTCTCATATAATTTCTTTACTATTTCACGGCTCTTCATTATCAGTGGTACTTTTTGTAACAAGAAAGCCATTATGGTCTGTTCGGACATTTCTGAGTGAAACTATAGATTTCTTGGAAGACATAGGTATCACCATACTAATAAATACCATTATATATTATTCTCCCCATGGAAAGTCAATAGTATCTACTTCTTCTTTATCCTAAACAATCTATCGAGAGCTCTTGTGCTAGCATAGGTCGTTAGGAGATGGACTCCTTGTGTATAATCAGCACGATAGGGAGAGAGGATCATACTCCACTCTGCTTGTCCACCTACTTGCTTACTCATACCCTCAGTACTATCGAGATTGAAGTAAACGATTGCTTTGATCATAGGATACTCCTCTAGGAGAGACTGCCACTGTGTCAGCCATGCATCTTTGTCTTTGCTATTAGTCATAAACGATTTCTGGGCTTTCTGCATCGTCCATCTCCCCGTGAAGTTGATCGCCGTCGTCCCGAGTTCATCGATGATGATGGGTTTGTTTCGCTGGAGTAGTGTCGTCCCGAGATCGTATTCTGTTCGTAGTTCACGAGGAGTCTTCCATTTGGATCGCTTATCTGCCCTGGAGCGTCATCGGTTGTAGAGTGTGACACCGACGAGATCGACATATTTGTCTCATGGGTAGTAGTCTGTCTTGCGTGGGCATCGGCCTTTGTGATCTATTTCTCGCTGACTACAAAATCTGATCACCGATTCTTGGGTCGGTCTCTCGTCGGTTGTCGGAAGATCCTGACTATTGAATGAAAGCGAAAAGAGGAGTCTGTCTGACTGGATATTGTAGGTAGTGCGAGCAAGTTTCCAGACACGACGCCAGGCTGGTTGGAAGTCTTCGGGATGTGATGCTCGAGAATACCATCAGCCATTCATCTCATGCATTGTCCTGAAGATGACTCTGATGTTGAGTTTTTTCATATCTTCGAAGAAGAGTTTGTATTCTTTGTCATAGATTCATTGCCATACCTCTTTGGCAGTATAGCCAAATGGCGACAAGGATATATGGTAGATCCTTCACGTTCCCATCATCGACACGACATGGGTCAGATAGCGTCTTTCTTCTTGTTCGTATTTGTCGAAGATGAGACCAATGATAGCTATAGTGGTATCGTGTTCATCTTCTCGTTGGAGAATTTGTTCGGTGCCGAGTCACTGGACATTGTGGATGCCGATGGTGGCCGCAGAAGCAGAAAAACAGAAGCATGAAAGCAAAACAAAAAGCGAAATTGCGAAAGTACGGGGAAAGCGAGAGCTCATTATAGTGTGGCGGTTAAATTGTTGTTATGATGATACTGTTTTGTTTCTAGTGTCGCAAGAGATTTATATTTTATGTTTTTTCTCGATCGGCGATGTTTCACTTTATTATTTTGAATAGAGTATGTGTCCTTTTTTACTATTCTTTTGGAGCGGATGAGTTTTTTTTGGATCTCTGACTTGTAGTTTTTTCATCAGATGTTGCCGTTAATGGTCTAATTGCCCAGTCGTGACATTAATGATTATCTTTGTGAATGATCGGTCTATTTTTTCTTGATCGAAGCTATAACTTCTTCTCTGTGCTTCTTCCCGCACTGCAGAGAGGTAGAAGTTGATGGCATGGAGAGGGTTGCTTGTTTTCTTGAAACGATCGAGTTGTGCATGGTTCGTATAACCCCTTGTTTTACCTTCGAGTACTTTCTTAGCCAGGATTGTCTCTTTCCAGAGGGCGAGGAGTCATTTGGTGTCGAGGTATTGTGGGTGGAGTGATAGTATTCCCATGCGTTATCTTTCTATTGCTAAAGATTACTTCATTAATCCCTCATCTCCTATAACCTCGTGTTTGAATCATGGGTCAGGTAGTTTCTTGCGTTCTTAGGGATAATTGATTCGTTACTTTCTTGGAAGAAGAGTCATTGTGTAACTTTTCTTATCGAGTATGATAGAAAACGCATATAGCTCATCAATGCATGCATTCGTACAATAATGATGGATGGCATCGAAATGTGCAATATAAGCTTTTTTTGTCTCTTGTTCTTCTACCAGACAAACATCGGCAGAGAGATGTCCGTATGTCTCTATTAATCATGACTTAAGAAGGAATTCGGTAATTCGTCTATATCATTTGTCCTTTTGTAAGAGATCTGTATATGTTCCTATTGCAGTAATCTTTGGGAGTCGTGTTGCATTGGTTTTCTGGATGCTTCCGAGATAGGCCTTATTGACAACTGCTTGCTGTGTCAGAGGGTCTTTCCCTATAAGGTAGGTATAATCATCGATACTGGTTGCCGTTCCTGTTTGGAGGGGGATGAGTGTCGTATCTCGCGTTACTGCTTTAAATCCACTCTGTAAAGGGATGCCTGCAGCTTCTTCTTCTCCGAGTAGTTCACTAATACGCTGCTTGATCTCTATTCTTGTGATACATGATTGATTGAAGATCGGAGTTGATGGAACAATGATGGGTGGATCATATGAGAGGATACTATCTCATCTCTTATGAAAATAGCTTCGAGCGAGAAAAATTACTCCTACAGTAATAAGTGCGATGATTGTGAGAGAAACTCTTTTAGTCATAATAAGTAGAGTATATAAAAGCAATTACTTCATTCCCCATGTCTCTGTCGCTGAGTCATAGGTCAGATATGGTCAGTCAAATCCTTCGAGGAATGTGAGAGTGAAATGATCGTTTCCGTTTTTTCTATATTCTGGCCAAGAGGCTATACCCTCATCATATTTCTTTCCCTTCGCAAAGGGATTTAACTTTTCTAAAGTTTTCCAATCAAGTTGGTCAGGCAGTTTTTTATGTTCCTGGAGATAGGTCATGATATTGTCTACATATTCGTTGCCGATAGATAGCTGTCTATTGTATTCTATCATTATTCCAATATTCCATACTATGATGAGGATGATGATGAGGGAGAGGAAGCCGATGATGAGGCGTTTGAGGGTTTTCATGACAGTTGGTTTATAAATAATAACGAGACGCTTCGCTGAGACCATACTTTTGCCTTGACCCTAAAGGACTTAATCATTGCATGATTGGCGTGCAAAGTAGGCAAAAGATCAAGACACACAAAGCGAGAACCGTATTGCATGTTATTGGTAGTTGAGATAACGAAGCTCACTCCTTGCACTAAAGTACTTCCTTTGGTCGCCCTAAAGGGTCCCCGTCGTTCGCTAGTGGGAAGCTCGTTATTGGTATTCCGGTTACACGTCGACTCGCAGTTTGTGTGTCACTGCTGACTTCTTTTATATGAATTATTACTTATTATACAATATATCTCTATGCTTATAGGAGTCCTATCTTCTCAAAGAACTCTCTTCCTCCAGGGACGAGTTGAATGGTAGTGAGTTCTTCTTGAGTAAACCACCTTACTTCGACGAGATCGTCACTGAGTACTGTTTCTATCTCGTGAGCTGGTTTATCGATAGTGATCTGAAATCTATTGAACTCCATATGACAGAGTACCTTCTCTCCTGTATCTTTGAGTGTCTTCTCGGATACGCCCATGTCGACATAGGGAAGATGGACGATCGTAATATCGTGAATATCGATACCTACTTCTTCGGCTACTTCTCTGATGACTGCATCATGGAGTGATTCACCTGCATCGACTCCACCTCAGGGGAGATGTCGACAGTCGAGATAGACACCGCCGCTCTGTGGATCTTTCTTGCCGAGGAGGAGTTTACCGTCATTACTTAGCAGGATGGCGGATGCGATAATTCTATGTATTTCTCTCATGCAGAAATAGTAAAAATAAATATCTGACACGAATTCTTTCAGATATAACGAAAAAGTAATAGTATAGCAAGTACGATTTTAGAATACTTCTTCATCGTCGACTCTCCACGCAGGATCGACGATGCAGAGAAACTTAAGGTCAATGGTGCCCGTGTTGGTGATACATTGCTTCGCATGTGGTGGGATAGAGATCGTATCTCCTGGTCAGACAGTTGCTGTTTCCTCATCGATACGCATGATTCATCCTCCTTCGAGGATATAGTAGACTTCAGATGTCTGCAAGCTATGGAGCTGTGATGTATCACCTGCTTTTACTACTGCATGGGCAAGACTATAGCGTCCTACAAAATCCATTTTATCAGGATGAAGTATCTCACGGAGGATGGTCTTATCTCCAGCAATAAACTCTGGACAATCATGAAGTTTTCTTATAAACATAGAGGAATAAGTATATAGATAAAAAAAACTACCCTTACGGATAGTCTTCTCTGATGAGGAATATATTATAATGCTTTGGGTGTGTCACCGTATTGGTTGTGAGCATGGTCTCCTTTGGTACAGAATAATACGAGATTATAGATAGGAATAAGAATAAACCATCCGCTCTTATTGACATCATGCATCCTACGAATACCGATAGCTATAGATGGTACGATAATTCCTAAGATATAGAGACTGGCAAGTACTTTTATTCCAAGAGTGTTTCCTATAATCGCAATAGCTATAATGGCAATGAAATTAGCAAGGACAAACATCCAATACTCTTCTCTACTTGCACGACCGTTGAAATTTGCATAGTTTTTGGTAATGGTTTCTTTGAAGTAATGTTCGAGTTTTTTGAAGAAGCTCATAGGAGTAGGAGAAAAGATAAAATGATAGTATACTATTACGGATGTATATGATTTTACTAGGGAAATGCAAGTGTAATTATTTGTCACTCATAGTGCTTTTCTCGTCCCCGCCTATGATATATTGTTGATTATTGTGTTCATCGACGGACACCATCTCGATCATGTTCCATGTCCCATATTCTTTCGTCATATAGATGTAGACATTGCCATCTACTTTTTCTCCATCCAGTTCGATCTGTAAGCTTGCTTCACCGTCAGGTCATGATGTCTGTATCGACCCCATAGGCATAAATCATACTGTGAAATCTCCGTAGATTGCAGTGATTGCAGGGTTGTTTTCTAATTCATGCAGTGAAAGCTGATATGCTTCACTACTTTTGACCATATTGATGACGGTGAGAAATATCCCTCCTCAGACTGCAACCATTCAGAGAATAGCTATCATGATCCATCCTCGTACAGGGATAGAACTTTTTGTTGTGGGTGTATCACTTGAGAGAGACTCTTCGATAGTGGGTGCTTGTGTGACTGTCATTGTCTGATTGGCTCCTTTCTCCAATAGTAATTTGAAAAAGAAATAGATATTAACGAAAGGGATAAGCATATAGAGTACTTTCGCTGGATGTTCTCCTAGATCATGGAATCTTTTGATCATCAAGTTGACGCATATATATGTCGTCAGTAGTCGAGCTATGCTGATAAGGATGCCCATGATGACTTCATCCGCATTCCCCATTAGATTCGCAATAGCCGAGGTAAGGATGATGTTTAGTAACCAGTTGATTACTTGACCAAGGAAATAGTGTCCTCTCGCGACTTTCCCTCAGGGTACGAAGAGGAGTGTGATGATGTTTGGCATAGATATGTGACAGAAAAATAAAAACTTTTTATATTAGACGAGTATGATGGTTTTAGTTTATGGATCCTATTTATTTATCGGCTCCATCTGCCGATAGGAGATTGTTTTCAACCGATATGATAGATGATTAATATTAATTGATTATGGTATCTATATAATCTATAGACTCAATCTTTGGGCTAGTAAGTTTTCCCGTTTTTGTTAGTATTGTAGTCCAAAGTACTTCAAACTTTGCACTCCCCGAGCATGCTTTTATATTAACTGTTTCTCTGTCTATCCGATTATTTGATAATGATAGATTTGATGAGGTATTTCCATTGAATAACTCTAAAGAGGAAATATTATGTCAATTAAGTAACCATGGATCTGATGAAGTTATTGGAGATGAAGAGTATGTAGATCACAAAGAAATATTGTTATATGGTTGAATATATATTGGATGGGACTCTGACTTTTTAAAACATACAAAATCTATAGTTATTGATGCTTTCCAGAAGACTTTCTGCTTTTTCTTAGTTTCGAAAACGATATTGCCGATTTTCCATGTGCCATTTTCTCTTGTTTCACCTCACTTGTGAAGCGAATTTAACTCTTTGTGGAATTTATTCTTAATTTCATTTTTTATATTTTCAGAATAAAATAAACCAGATTGATTTTCTAAATTAAAGAATAAGATTTCTGCTTCAGGGATAATTTTATTTATTAAACTCTCTGTCATTTCTGATTCTAATGTATTAATTAGATTTGTTAACTCATCGATGTTCCTATGTATATAAACATTTTTCTTGCTTCTTGTCTCCTCTTTTGCCGCTTCTACTAATAGGTCATCATTAGTAACTAAAATAATACGACAGATTGATGGCGTCTTGTGAGAACTCTCTATTATTTGTTTAAAACATTCTAAAATCATCATATCTCTAAATCACTTTTCTTTGTCACCTTTCTCGAAAGGTGCGATCCTCTGTAGAGATTTACTTATCACATTATCTCGATTAACTTTCTTAGTTTGAATGTCTACCGTTGAGATGCCAAGATCTTTTATTTGTTTTTCTATTACTTCACTTATCTTTGATTCTATTACTTCATTGGTAATATGTAATGGATGTCATATCAGCTTTTCTAATCTTTGTATCGGTTGTAATAGTTCTAATGCTTTCTGATTCATTTGAAATCTTCTTTCTCCAATAACAATACTTGGCAAGAACCGTTGTAGTTCAACATCATTATGACCTTGATGCAAATTTATTAATTTACAGAATTCCTCTCTAAGCAAACAGCTTTCTGAGTTTGTGTGAATTACATTAGTATCGAATATAACTTTGAGTATTATTTTTTTATTTTTCATAATAATATGAGTAAATAGTAGATAAATATCTATTTCGTCTCTAGTTAGATTGTTTTTATTGTCTTGATACTCTCTGACTAATTGCCTATAGTATAGATAATTATTTTCTCTATTACAAGACTTTCTCTGATCTAAGGACACATGTATACATCCCTACCTATCGGTAGGCAGGCCTACTATCATCTATAATTCAACATTCATAATTTACCATTCACCATTCCCCTATGCTTCGTGTCCATATAGTCGATATACTGCCTCATGATACCTCTCCTCGAGAACAAGAACAGCGTATGATCGAGCTGGAGCGTC
>CAZBFX010000027.1:0-12741 GCA_964491325.1 uncultured Candidatus Peribacteria bacterium | reverse complement strand
GAGCACGATCATAATCACCTTCGGTATCTTCGTGGAATCATGCCAAGGGCAACGAAAGAGAATATGTCACCTGTTCATTATTCGTCACCACGACATCACCATCGCGGTGGATGCCATTGGCCCGAAGACCAGTCAATGGTGCGGTATGTCATGTACTCATACTAGTCTCGCCACTTATAACAATCGCACCTGTCTGTGCTATAGAACCTGTCGTACTATCGATAGTAGAGATCGATGTCGGTGTCGTACAGCCTGCACAGAGTGTCAGACATGCGATGCAGATGAGAGATGATTTGGACATATGGAGAGAAAAAAAATAAAAAGAATTTAGAGACATTTACCCATATCAGCCATCGCATGAGCGATCCTGAGAGCTTTCTGTCATGATGGTGTGATCGTGTAAGTGGACTGGAGTCTTTTTCCTGTTATCTTTTCTTTGGTGATATATCATGCATTCTCTAGTTCATGGAGCGTCGTGATAAGCATCTTCTCACTGATATCGGTCATGGTCTTCTTGAGCATTCAAAATCTCTGAGGAGTCTCGAGCATGAGCAAAACAATCATCCCCCACTTCCCTCACAATACCTTGAGAAACTTATTGATAGGACAGTTATTCACTGATTGTTCATCGGCGAGAGAACAATCATTGATAGGGCATAGTATACATTGTTTTTTCATGATTGGCATACTGACAAAAAAGTATGTACTAGATATTGTGTCTCATGTTGTATATAAGGACCATATACAGTAAAAAACACTTTTTATAATATTATCATACACTCTTATGATCCAGAAAACAAGAGATTTCTTACAACATTATAGCTTCATGCTCATCGTATGAATTATCATCTGAATACTCGGATACTACGGTATTATGAGATTTTCTTTCTCCCACCCGTATAGTGATTATTATACTGAGAAAAACCTGGTCAGTGTCAGCCCACATGGTCTCAGGATAGCCCTGAGTCAATGAAAGTCATCCTATACTATAGTCGATGTCAGAAGCCAAGAAGAATATAATGCATGACATATCATCACCGCACTCAACATACCAGCTTACAAAAATAAATACGAATCAGACTATAAAAACACAGAAAGAATTATTGGTGAATTTCTGCAGGTTCAGAAACTTTATCCCAAACGTGATATTGTCATATATTGTTATAGTGCAGCATGCATGACAGCGATCAAAGTCGGAGAGATACTTGCAAAAGAGTGAATATATGTCAAACATCTCAATATAGGACGAAATGAACGAAAATATCATCGAACACTCTGGAATCACGAACACGAACGAGACAATAGTAGTCCTGATGATTGGATACATATATGACCCGATCCATGAGTAGTATCATGAAGTAACACCAAAAGTACGGCATGTCCGATCGGTAATAATCTCTGATGTTAAAAAAATAAAAATAGAAAGTCATAGACATAATTATCATAGCTATAAGAGCCTCATTTTTTATCTTCGTAAAAAAGTAACCATGATCATCGCCAAAGTACAAAAAAGAGAATGAAGTATCGTCGACTTCGATAAAAAAAAGATAGTCAGTGCTATCGATAAGGCGATGCAATCAGTCCAGCATGATGACACATCGGCCATCACTGCCATCGTCGACTCTATCGTCACGAAGCTTGTACAAAAGAAAAAAAGCGTCCCGACGGTCGAGGAAATACAAGATATCGTCGAATCGGTACTCATAGAATACGGCCTCGATACAGTAGCGAGATCGTATATATCCTATAGACAGCAGAGATCACAGTCGAGGAAAAATAGCAATGTCATGCTCGACGTCGAGAAAACGATGGAAGAATATCTCCATAAATCAGATCGGAGAGTCCATGCCAATGCCAACTCAGGATATTCGCTCGGATGACTCATCCTCAACACTGCAGGCAAGGTCACTGCGAACTATCGACTCTCGCACATCTATCCACCAGATATAGGAAATCTCCATAGAAATGCCGATTATCATATTCACGATCTCGATATGTTTACAGGATATTGTGCATGACGGAGTCTGAGACAACTCCTCGAAGAATGACTCAATGGTGTCTCGACTCGTCTCGAATCATCTCCTCCGAAAAATCTCCAAGCAGCGGTCAATCAGATGGTCAACTTCCTTGGGACACTACAAAACGAACGAGCAGGAGCACAAGCATTCTCTAGCTTCGATACCTATCTTGCACCATTTGTGCATAAATACTATCATGAAATAGAAAAGTGATTATCTGACCATGGACGATGATTTGCATCCGATGATGAGAAAGAAAAGTATCTCTATAATGAGACCTATACATATGTTGTACAACAGATACAAAACTTTATCTTCTGACTCAATGTCCCGAGTAGATGGTGAACACAGACACCTTTTACGAATATTACTCTCGACTTGACCTGTCCTGATGATCTCGCAGACAAAGCACTCTATCTCGGGTGAATCTCTGCAGGATATTATAGTAAGAAGTTTGGTGAACTCCAGGCAGAGATGGATATCATCAACAAAGCACTCGTCCACGTATACACATCGGGAGATGCGAAGTGAAGTGTCTTCACCTTCCCTATCCCCACCTACAATATTACCGAAGACTTCGATCGAGACTCCCCTATCGTCGATGATATCATGACTATGACAGCGAAGTACGGTATCCCCTATTTCCAAAACTTCATCGGCAGTCAATGGATGACAAAGAAAGAGTCTGACGGGACGATGACGAAAGTTCGTAATCCTAAAGCATATACACCATGAGCAGTGAGAAGTATGTGTTGTAGATTACAACTCGATCTGACTGAATTGACGAAGAGAGGTAATGGACTCTTCGGGTCTGCAGAGATGACAGGGAGTATCGGTGTCGTGACACTCAATATGGCGAGAATCGGATATACGCATGCATGAGACCAAGAAGGGTTTTATCAACAACTAGAATATCTGATGTTTCAAGCGAAAACATCACTCGAGATCAAGAGGAAAGAACTATCAAAACGACTCGACGCATGACTCTTTCCGTATACGAAAAGGTACCTTCATAGTTATAGAAATCATTTTTCTACTATCGGCATCAATGGCATGAACGAAACAATTGTTAATTTCACAGCCTGAAAAGAAGATATAACGACGTCACGGTGAATACAATTTGCCTATGATGTGTTAGAGTTTATGAGAAGTCGTCTCAAGGAATACCAGGAGGAAACGGGCAATCTCTACAATCTCGAAGCGACACCAGCAGAATGAACGACATATAGATTCGCTAAGGAGGATAAGGTGAATTGCAAAGCAAGAGAGAATTCCCTGGGGGATAAGAAACAGTTTCCTGATATATATCAAGCATGAACGAGCGAAGCACCGTACTATACCAACTCGACGCAGTTGCCTGTCGACTATACGAATGATTGCTTCGAAGCACTCGAACTCCAAGACAGACTGCAATGCCAATATACCGGATGAACAGTCTTACATCTCTATCTCGGTGAGCGTGTCAGTAGTGGTACCGCATGTAAGAATCTGATCAAGAAAGTGTTATCAAACTACCAGCTCCCCTATATTACTATCACGCCGACATTCTCTCTCTGCCCGAAGCATGGCTATCTGTCAGGTGAACATGACTACTGTCCTCGTTGCGATGCAGACATAGGATATACATGATCCACTATCGACCATACTGCCAGAGAGAAATACATCAAATAATTTTTACTTCCTATGATACCATCATGATGACAACACACGACACAACACCATCCGCAGAGAGAACAAGATGCGAGATCTATACGAGAGTCATGGGATATTTTAGACCAGTCAGTCACTTCAATATCGGGAAAAAAGCAGAACACTACAATCGCCTCCACTTCCACGAACAAGTCAGTGCAAATTCACACTTTATCCAACACTATCAATGTAATGCTGATAGCATGAATCCAACAAACGAGCCTTGTCGACTACCCTGATAAGATAGCATGTATTGTCTTCACCCCAGGATGTAATCTCAGATGCCGTTTTTGTCACAACCCTGCGTTGGTATTGCCATGATTGATAGCAGCGACAGAGCCGATACCAAATGATGTGTTTTTCAATTTCCTCGAACAAAGAAAATGACTCATCGATGCGGTCGTCATCTCCTGATGAGAACCGACACTGCAGTCAGATCTGATAGATTTTTGTCGTACTATAAAAGAGAAGTGATTCCTCGTCAAGCTCGATACCAATGGCAGAGATCCAACTATAGTCACATCACTACTCGAACAAAAACTCATCGACTATATCGCTATGGATAGTAAGATAGATCATGCTCAGCGACTTACTCTCCTCCAGAGCAAAGAGCACATACATCCCTACCAGCAGACGATGGATATTCTTATCCATGACAACCATGGATGTGACTATGAATTTAGGACTACACTGATGAAACCATATCACACGAGAGAAAACTTTGTCGCTATGCTTAGACTTATCCAATGAGCAAAAAATTACTATCTACAAACATATAGACCAGAAACAACACTCGATCCTGACTTCGATGGAGTTGCACTCACATACGATGAGATGAAAGAGTTCCAGACACTAGCTCAAGACTATGTTCAAAAATGTATGATCAGATACTAGACCAGATTACATCGTTACGAAAAAATCTTCTGGTTTGAACGATGGAGAGCCTGCGACGATCACCTTCTCTCCTGGCTCTCGACTACTCGGACAGAGCTGACCAGGATGTGCAAATGTGTACTGCAACGCAGCCAGTCTTCTGACGATCTCTTTGGCACCTCTGCCGATATCATCGATGACGACATCACATGATACCACGACTTTGTGAGGATTGACGATAATCGTCGCTCTCCTTGCGTTGCCTGTCTTCTCATTATAGATCTGGAAATACTGACTCATATAGTGATTTCTATCACCGATCATAGGATATGGGAAATTATGCAACTTCGCTTCATCACGGATTCGCTGTTGATGAGCATGGACAGTATCTGAACTCACGACATAAAGCTTCGTCTGTCAGAGTTTAGCGATATTGTCTGCGAAGGTCGCTATATCGGCAAGTTCTGTCGGACAGACGAAAGTGAAATCCGCAGGATAGAAGAAAAGTATCGTTCGTTGATCTTTTCGATCATAGGAATTACCTGTAGCTATAGTATTGTCCTGTGGATTGTAATAATCATACTCGAAAGTGTCGACAGCATGAGAGATCATAGAACAAGGAGAATAATATATAAAAAGATAATAAAATATACTCTTTCTGACGAGGATTACAAGCATATCTTGTGAGTGAAGGGAAATACCCAAAGAGGTCATTATCCTTGCATTTGCTCGTATAATATACTATGATAGAGACTGACTTATACCTATACATCTCACTATGAAAAAAACCACTATCCGGTCGATCATTACTCTCATCATCGTGATCGCCATCATCACTACCGTCGTGATAATAAAAAAACAGAATATAACCATTACCAATGACTTATTCTGTAAAGAGAGTGATCCTCTCTCCTGTCAGACCGATGACGATTGTCTCTGTACGGAAGTGAATGGATGCTTTATGGGTAACACGACATACTACAATATCTGTGCTGACAAAAGTATCGGATGCGATGACTTTTGTGCCTGACGATGACAGAAGCCTGTGAAGTGTATCGAGAAGAAGTGTAGTATCTCATACGTGAGATAGTTATAGTGGTCGTAGTTATAGACAGACAAGAACTATTTACATATACAGAAAATATGTAGATTGAATTGCATTTCGTCTACTTTTATATATAAAGCATAATTTAATGAAAATAATAAAGCATGGATTGACGAATACCCTTAAAACAAGGAGCATCTATAAAAGAAGATATAGATTGTGTATATTTTCGCATAAAGGATGCCACTAAAGAAGCACTATGGATCGTTATTGGATGTATAACCGATAGTGAGTGAAAAGACCTTCTTCCAACAAATTACTACATGATAAAAGATGGGGAAAGGTGATTCATCCCACCCATAAAACAATGAAAACCAGCGACCAAAGAAATCATCAATATTATGAGGAGTATCATCTCTACCACAGAATGATTATCTACAGAAGCATATCATATAGTTGAAAGTCTGAGAAAAGATTTCACTTTCTTGAAAGAGAGCGTCAGATCTGATATAGAGAAAATTAAAATAATAACAAACAGCTTTATTGATCAACGAGATTCTGCATGTCAATGATATAAAATATATCTAAAAGAGCTTCACATCTTAGAAGAAGAACTTGCAAGAGGGAAAAATAGTTTGGCAGATTATCAAAGTACCCTAAATCAACATAGAGAAAGACTAGAACTACCCTTATCCATAGAACAAAAAGACGATAAGTTGATAGAATTGACTGAGAATTTTGTTGATATAGACCGTAATATAGCTACTTTAGAAGAAAGATTATCTATCTTGAAAGAAGAAATAGAAGCTCTTAATAAACAATTAGAATATGATCAACAAATAGTTAATATCTTAAAACAAGATAATAGTTTTAGCCGCAATAAAAGAAAAAAAAGGAGTAGTTGAAAAACACTTATAGAAACAGACGAAAGAATTATGACTAATGTAGATAGTATAGCAGAAAAAACAAAAGAAAAAGAGCTACTAGAAAGACTTATGCAAACCTGCAAAGAAACGAAGAACTTTTTTTTCAATAAAATATTGAATCATAAAGTATTTAAGACTCGAAAACTTAAATGGGAAACAAGCAAGTTACAATTACAAACATTAGTATTGGATAATGGTCAATTAAAGAGGAGAGAATCTCTTAGCGATATTGAAGTGAGATACCCTAAGCTTCTTAGAGAACTATGGGAATATAATAAAGAGATAGAGAGAGTCGAAAAGAGCATAAGGCAAATTGAGAAACATATTAATGATATAGAAAGGACTCTCAAGAGTGTAAAAGATATAAATACCCATCAATCACATAAAAAAAAGCAAGAGGAATTAAAAGGCAAAATAGAAGGATTACAGAAGAAAGCGACAAGGCTTAAAGAATGATATCAAGGAAAAGAAAATGAGAAGAAATCGTTAGATCAACAAAAAGATATGTCTGAATGAGCAATCAAAGAGTTCGAAAAAGAGAAAATCATAGTCGAATGACAACATAAGAAATTATATGACGACATAATTGCGACGATAAAGGCCTATCGTGTTAAAGCATCCCCTCTATCTGAAAGCGATAAAGAAAATATAGAACTGGAAATAGCAAGGGTAAGAACAAAGATACCACACATACAAGAAAGAATACAAAAGTTAGTTATTTGCTCAAATAACAAAAAAGTAGAATCTAAAGATCATGTAGACCGCATAAATGCTACCAGTAATAATCTACAAGAAAGTCTTGAAGAATTCATAACTATGGGAATAAATATGTATCAAAGTCACAAAAAGAGACAAAATAATAGTAAAGGCTTCTTGCCAGATTATATGAGGACATATATACATTATAGAAAGACAATTGATAGCTATACAGAACAGCTAAGACCTCATCATATTATTTGATTAAAGGAATTAGGTTACTTCTTTGAACAACGAGAAAGAGAAATTGAAGAGGAATTTCAGACCCTTTTAAAGCAAAAGTTTACAAAAGAAAAAGAACAACAAGACCTACAATACGAAATAGAAATACTCAATGACGAAGGACTACAAAAAAACCATAACCAACGTCTCTATACACTAAATACGACGATAGAAAAGTATGAATGAGAAAAGTTACGCCTAGAAAGAGAAAAAGAAAAAATAGTAAATGGCAATTGAATACAAGGTGATGAAGTTACTGCAAAACTAGAGCAATTAGAAAGAGATTATATATCAGCAAATAAAGAAAGAGAGGGCATAAAAAATAGTGATACATATAAACGATTTAAAGCCCGTATCCAAAGTCTTAAAGACCAAATAAAAAAAATAGAACAGGAAATTAGTGAAGTTAATAAAGAAGATGATGCAGAAAATACAAACAGTAAAGGCTGCTTACGATATAAAATAGAAAGTTGTAAATTAAAAAAAGAGTTTCTCAATATATTATCAGGAGAATATGAAAACCATAAGAGAAAGAATTAAGAGGACTCTACGGTCTAATCCTATTCGCATATCTCGGAAAAGGAATCGTCTCTCTGATATGATGTAATGCACAAAACCATCTGACCAATCTCTCCAATCCATAGCCAAATCATGCATGTGGCACTGTCCCATATTTTCTCAGATCAAGATACCGATCGAAAATCGCTGGATCGAGACCATGATCCTTGATCTTCTGGAGCAAGACATCATAGTCATCATCCCTCGTCGATGATCCGATCACTTCACCACATCACTCCGGTGCGAGGAGATCGGCACAGAGTGCATAGCCTGGCATGTTTGGATCTTCTTTGGTATAAAATGCTTTGATACCTAGAGGGAAATGCGTGAGGAATATCGGCGTATCGATCATCTCCATATACTGCATCTCGATATCAGATCCGATATCATCACCCTGCTTCACAGCAAATCACTTCGCGATCAGATCAGCGACAAATTCCTGATGCGTCATACGAAGTCGTGGCTTAGCTATGATCGCTTCCAATGGTGTGACATCACGTCCGAGTGTCGTCAGATCTTTTCTATTTTTCTCTAATACCTGCGAGATGATATATTTGAGGAGATCTTCTTGGATCTGCATATTTTCCTCTTGTTGGATGAACGGAATCTCTGCGTCCATCATCCAAAACTCGTTGAGGTGTCTCCTCGTCTTGCTATGCTCTGCACGGAACACCGGACCGAAATCGAAACAACGACCGACACCATACATCGCAGCCTCGATATAGAGCTGCCCAGACTGGCTGAGATACATGATCTCACCATTCACATGCTCGACGCTATAGAGCTCCGTCGTTCATTCACAGGCATTGGGCGTAAAGATCGGTGAATCGATCTTCGTAAATCCATGATCACGCATCCAATCATAGGTCGCATGGATGATAGTGTCGCGGACACGCTGGATAGCGATCTGTGATTTTGATCTCAGATAGAGATGACGATTGTCGAAGAGGAACTCTGGTCCATGATCGTCTTTCGTCCCGAGAGGATAGTCTTTGGCATGTCAGAAAATCGTATAGCCTGACACCTGGAGTTCGTACTCATCCTTCTTGGGATGTTTGGATACGACTCCGGTGAGAGAGACGGATGACTCGATACCGAGTGATTCGAGTGATTGAAACTTCTCCTCACCGAGTGCGGAGAGTTCGGCGACACATTGCATATAGCCTGAGCCATCACGCAGTTCGATAAATGCGAGTTTTCCTGATGAGCGGATTGTTTGTATCCATCCACAGAGAGTAAGTGTCTGACCGACGGAGGAAGCGATGTGAGAGATGAGAGTTTGCATTTAAAATAGAGAATTTAGAAATAAAAAACCTACCATTGAGGCAGGAGTTTGTATAGTCAGTCACCAACAAAAACCTACCTTAGGACAAGGCTGTGATTATTGGTCGTATTGAGGACAAAATGTGTGTGACGATAGAGTATCATAGGAGCATTATATCGAAATATAGTCGCGAAATCAAGTAAAAGAAACAATATGAGAGGTTAGACCGCTCTATCAAAAAAGTCACAAAAAAAATCCTCTTTTTTTTGCAAAATATCAATAAATGACTATAATCTGTACAGAGAAGCAATTTTACCCTAAGCAAATTATGTTCCACGAACAATCATACAATATCAACGAAGTAGCCACTCCTCTGCTCGACTCTAGGAAGGATCTTACTGAATTGAAAAATACTATAAAAAAATGAGATCCTGATAAAGAAATAGAAGAGTTAAAGAAAAGATATCACAATAGTGCTCGGATACTTGAACAATTACGACAAAAAAGAGAAAACCAATTTAGCCAAATATTTATACAAGGAATAGAATGACAGCCCTGGGAAGAAGAGCTTGTTTGTCTATTGGCGCAAAAAAATCCTCTCTTCGCGATACCGCTTTTTGCAAATTACCAAGACAAACCCTATGCACAAAAGGCACTAGGAATAGCAATGGAATCTGCGTTCCATGAATCTCCTGAAATTGCCCTATTGAATCTTCATCTATATAACAATAAAGAACATATAGAAAAATTAATAATAGATCTATTTGAGAGAGACAAAAGTGAATTGTTCCTTTTCTATAGAAACATTGTAGAGAAAGACAGTATATTTATGAATTGATCGGAGATACTGTTTTCAGTTGCACAAGAAGTTATACTATGGCCAGAAAATATAAGAAATTTCTTCCAAAAGTTTATGGAATATTTTAATTGAAAGGAAATTACAATAGGCAAGAAAACAATCATTTTAAAATTCCCGGCAAATATAAACCTTTTTTCTTGATTACTAAAGACATTTGACCAAGAATCAAACGACATAGCTAGTAATAAGGCAGTAGATCGATCATCTATTAAGACAAAATATGAAGGAAATCTTAGTATGTATATTAAAAAATGAGCAGAGATATCCGAAATCAATAAAGAAAGAAATCACGTCTTCGTTGTGAGGGCATCTTGAGATGATGATCACAACGGTGCAATCGGAAAGAATAACTCTTGAATACGCAACTATTATAAGTGATTGACTATAGATAAGAACTACATAGATTACAGTAGCGACATTAATCCGACAGAACCATCAAAAATAATAGACAATATACAAAATACAATTAGAAAAAATCCCAATGACCAGATATATATTCATATTTGATTACATTGATCATCAGACGGTAGTGCACAATATACAGGAGGAAGAGAAAATGGCTGGGGTTATGAAGGATGAAGTTTCACCAAGGGAGACTTCAATGATTTGTATAATTTAAGAGCAAAATATCCATGACATGTCCATATTGACATAGAAAGTTGTTACTCAGGAAATAAGAACATTAACAAAGACCATAAAATAAAAAACATAAGCATGTGATCTTGAAAACAAGCATCGGAAGAAATTAGATCAAGAATATTTCTTGATGCATTTGAAAATAAAGATAATACCAATAAATTTTATGCAGATTACGATGAAGATGGCATCGTTAATTATAATGAAGCAATGATTTTCGTCATGGAACATTACAATGACTCACTGACACCCACTAGTTTCGACTACAACGGCCAAGCCATAGATATCTCCATGAAAGAACAAGAAGGAGCTATCCCTACAGGCTAAAATGTCGCATATATTTACTATACTAAAAGTCTCTCTTCAAGAGAGTTTTTTCCTCTTGCCATCATCCCTTCACTTGACTATAATCAACGACATAATCGTGTACGGACGCATATATGCGTCCCTGCAATCTTATAAATCTACCTGTCGGTAGACAGGCTTTATAACCTTACAAACTTCTCCATGTGCTGAATCTTCGCTTATAAATGACATAAAGATGCTCTGCCTATCCTCGAACATGGTCTCCAGAGACTCGAATATCGCGGCTACGATAGTGCTGGTATCATGATCGCTGATGGCACAGGAAATCATGAGCTCTACAGAGCTGTCGGTAAAGTCAGTGAACTTTCTAAAACAATTAAGAATTCAGAGTGAAAAGTTCAGAATTCTGCATTCTGCAATTTTAACTGTTGAATAGCCCATACTCGTCGAGCCACGCATGGTGGCGTTAATGAAGAGAATACCCATCCGCATCATGATGCGACCAAGCGTCGATGGGTCGTCCACAACGGTATTATTGAAAATCAACATAAATTGAAACAATGACTAATCGCTGACTGATATATGTTTTATGGACAGACAGACACGGAAGTGATCCCTGCTCTCCTCCATCGTCATTATAATGGCAACTTCCGCGAGACAGTCGAGAAAGTACTCGCTATGCTCCACGGTGCCTACGCTCTCGTCATCGTCCACCTCGATACACCTGACGAGATCATCGGAGTCAAACGATGAAGTCCACTCATACTATGAATGAAACAGTCAGATCATCAGTTTTTCTTCTCCTCTGATGCACAAGCACTCGCTGGCTATGCTGATGAGATCATCTATCTCGAAGATGGCGAACTCGTCCATGTTATCGGCAAAGAATACACTGTTATATCCGAAAGAGGTGTGATCAGCAAAGATCCCGAGAAGCTCGAGATCTCTGCCATGGAAGCATCCAAAGGTGAGTATGAACATTTTATGCGTAAAGAGATCGATGAACAAGCGACGATCATGGAGCGTATCATGCGTGGGAGAGTCGATTTCGCGACACAGACACTGATGGCAGAGGCATTTCATGGCATGGGAGAAGAAGACTACGATCATATCGTCTTGGTAGCATGTGGGACATCGTATAATGCAGCTATGCTCGGTGCCTACTGGATCCAAGAGCTCACCGGCATCCGTGCCTATGCAGAAATCGCATCCGAGTATACCAATAAGACGATCCATCTCGATGACAAGACCCTCCATATCTTCCTCTCACAGTCTGGCGAGACTGCTGATGCTATCGATGTCTTGAAGAAGATCAAAGCTCGTGGCGGTCATACCTTCGGTATCGTCAATGTCGTCGGTTCGACGATTGCAAACCTCACCGATCATGGATTATTTATGCGTGCAGGATACGAGATCGGTGTCGCATCGACCAAAGCATTTATCGGACAATTGTCCTGCCTCTTCCTCCTCGTCTTATCACTTGCGAAGAAGAGAAGTATCTCGACCGAGCTCTACCTCGAGCTCCTCACCGCTCTCAGAGAGATCCCCTATCAGATAGCGAGTATGCTGGATCAGAAAGACAAGCACGG
>CAZBFX010000026.1:6649-12771 GCA_964491325.1 uncultured Candidatus Peribacteria bacterium | reverse complement strand
AGAAAAGGAATTCAGCAGAGACTTCATTTTGGAGCATAATCCATGCTTCATCACAGACGAGAAGTCTTTTCTTCTTCTCTGATCTCACCTTCGTCCAGATGAAATTCAAGACGGAATACATCGCTGGCGTCTTTAGTGCTTCTTCCAGATCTCTAATGCTGAAGACAGTGAGTTTGTTATTGATATCGATATTGGTATAATTATTAAAGATCTTCGCAAATGACCCTGTGACATATTTACTGAGTCTGACAGCAATATTTTCCGCCCCCGTCGTCGAGAGGAGGACATTGTAGAGATCTTCCATACGAGGAGGTATCTTACCGACATAGTCGTCATCCTGAAATGTCATACCTTTGAGCTGATAGGTCGTCTGGAGAGCAGTATCGAGCATCGCTTCTTGCTCAGGAGTGAGACCACCGATCAATATATTGATCAATCCGATCAATCCCATGATCTGTCATCTCAACAAATCACCCTTACTATAATCTCTATCTTCGATCTTCGGTGGTATATCAAAAGGATTGATAAACTGACCCGATCACGTAGAGATATTGACATAGGTTCATCCTACCTTATCGACGATACCTTTGTATTCATTTTCTGGATCGATCACGATGACATCGATATCATTGAGCAGATATCTCAGTATCTCTAACTTCACAGCAAACGATTTACCTGCACCCGATGTCGCCAAGACGACTGAGTTCATATTTGGGAGATTACTATTGAATCTATCGAAGATCACCAATCCCCCTGTATGTTGATTGACCCCATAGAGGATACCTGTATCTGCGACCATATCTTGTGAGATAAAAGGAAATGAACCTCACAATGAGGATGTGATAGTACTTCTCGTAATACCCAGATCATCGATACAGAGAGGAAGTGATGTGATAAATCACTCATCCATACGCTGAATAGCAGGTTTTATCCTCATACCCAGTCAGGCTACTTTTTGTTCAAATTTCTTACCATTTTCATCCAGTTTCTCCTTATTTTCGTCATAGATCGTCGTATAATACCCTGTCTCGTAGTATCTCTCTTCACGAGTAGCAAGCTTTTGTCTGATCTCATCGACATCTCTGTATTGGAGTTCTATCTCAGCATCGAGTGTGATCCCTTTCGCAAGTGACTCATTCATCTCTGATTTGAGTTGCGTCGCTTTCTGCTTGAGCATAGTCTGCATAGCACTATCATCTTCAGGATAGATGAAGAAGCTCATATCTCGCTTCCCATGAAACGAAAAGACATCCCTCGTCCAGAGAGCATCCAAGTATGATGGATATGTCTGCATATAGTAGGATTTACCGACCATCCCCGAGAGATGAAAGTCAGTTCATTCAGTTTTTCGATACGAAGGAGCGATATGCGTCTTATAATCACCGATAGACTGAGTATGGTGGTGTTCGACCTCGACAATATATTTTCTCAGTGCTTGCGTGAGCTTCCTATCGCTATACTCCTCATCAGGGAGCGAAAGCAAGTATTTGACTTGTTCTTTGAGATCTTTATTGGCTATGATAGGGTTTTCTTCTACTTTCTTCGTCGTCGACGATGTACTACCAAATAACATAGACCAAAAAGAAGGACTCTGACTTTTCGATACAGACGGTGGTATTGCAGCAGAAGTTTGTGGATTTTGTGCTATTTTTACCTCTTCTGTCATGACAGGATATCCTCACTGAGGAAGAAGCGATGTATAGCTCGTATCATAGACGATATTGCGAAGTTGATCGATCATAGAAGAGTTGCACAGTATATAAAGTCTGTCTGCCGATAGATAGGACGAACAGATAGATTATAAGGTTTATAATGTCCTAATAAAGAGAGAAGGAGGATAGAACTATTCCTAATTCGTAATCAAATAATACCCTGAGAGACTAAAAAAGACAAATATGCTATTCATATCACAAAATTACGCTTTGACATCATCACTATTCTATATACTATTGTATTTCTTTGGCGTATATGTACTCTCTTAGGAGAAAATATACAAATCAATCTCTTTCAGCTATTTTGCAGAAATTCCGACAATAATACGACTATTTACCTTGTTTTCTATCTTCTCATGGTCAGAAAAGCTCAAGCGACTGAAGTCTCGCAAGCACATAGTGGCAAGACACAGACATCATCAGATCATGTCGATCTCAATATCGAGAAATGGCTCGGTGATGCACGAAAGGGTGCGAAACAAAACAGCCACATGCTCATCGGGATCGCACTCCTCCTGCTCGGACTTATCCAACTCAGAGCATTTCTCCTCGGTATGGTACTCGTGACTGCAGGTATTCTCTTTGTTTCATGATTCTTCCAAAAGAAATAATGTCTAACACACCACATCCACGGACAGTGTATGGCATCATCGGGATAGGCGTCATCGGTATGATAACTATACTACGATGGTCATATATTCGTCGATGAGGAGAAAATACCCCGACAGAGACGGTTATTGACAATCAGATCCTCACATCACCCGCTATCCCATGAGCATGCACATCGATCACAGATATGATGAGTTGTCTGATTAGACAGAGTAGTGATGACAATCTTCGTGCTTCATTTGTCAGCTATTATCGTGAGACACTATCGACACGAAACACACTCCCACCGACTCAGCTCGAGACGGCCTGTCAGACATCTCTCTCATACATGACGAAGCAGATTAGTTCACTATCATGAATCTATCAGACATGTATTCCATTATGAAAATAACTTCTGCATATAAACTCTCCTATTCTCTCTATTTACCCTATCTTCCGTCACTAATGCACAAAATCCTTACCTTGTCTATCCTCACTCTCACTCTGTTGACTGCCTGATGCTCTCGAGGCAAAGACAATACCCCTAGTCTCGGAGACGACACCGTCACCAATGATCCTGCAATCATCCAAACTATGGAGTTTAGACAGACGGGGATAGAGATCTGTGACAAATATCTCGCAGTACTGCGTTGTGTCGCTATGGCTGCCAGCGGTGATATCTCGACCAACTATATGCAGTCACATGCATCCTTTCTCCAATCTCGGATCGACATGCCTGTCACACAAGTCACACAGACCTGTACTATCCTGGCTCAGGGTCTCCAGACTAATATCGCTGAGTTAGAGAAGTATAACTGTAAGATGTAGTTGTAGCATATAATCAAAAACCTCTTCTACATAAGAGGTTTTTTGTATATGTAATATTCCTTATCCTATAGCACCCGCTGTCGATCCATATACCGCACCATACGCTTTCAGTGTCTGATACATGACTGTTTTGGAGAGTTGCTCAGTAAGTTTATCAGAGAGGCTCGAGAGACGAATATCACGATTATGTGCCAGTTGCATCGTCACGAAATGCTCGAGCTGCTCCATCGCATCGACATCCATATCCGTGACACTACGACAGGAGATGATAAGCGGATTGTGTCTATCCAGTTGCTCGAGCTGTTCTATCATCGTACCGATATTCATGAAGTTTATCTCTCCTGCCAACTTCACTATAATTAGATCACCTGTCACTTGCTCAGAAACATAGTCAGCGATAGTTTTCTTGGCATAAAATTCGCCATCTCTCATCACGGTGACGATCAATGACTCCTGTGTGAGATGTACTATATGTACCATCAACGCCACAACTGTACCCAAAACGATCCCATACATCGGGTCAGTAAGCCATGTCACGAGAGCGATGATGATCATCATGACGAAGGATTTGCGATCATAGATATACATCTTGCGTCGTGTCTTCATGTCGAGCAGTTTGATAGCGATAGAGACCAGTATAGCTGCGATGATAGCCATCGGCAGATAGACAAAATAGTTAAACAACAATCGTGAAATAATCAAGACACTCACTCCCGTAGCGACTGCTGATATCCAATGAGTAGCTCATGATCTGATATTGAGTGCTGTCCTCACGAAAACACCTGTCGAAGGAACTCCCCCTAGCAATCCACTAGCGATATTTGCTAGAGCGAGTCCACGAATTTCCTTCTGTGTATTATGCTTGGTCTTCGTGATGGTATCAGCAATCTTCGCAGAGATGATCGTCTCGAGGACAGAAATCACTGCAATCACTGCTGCAGAGGAGAGGAGTGATCAGACAAATCATGGCTTAGTCCCTGACCATAGCTCACGCACAAATCCTATATAACTCATATCTCGAAATGCGAACGACATACCTGTAAACATCGTTTGCAATGTCTGCACATCACCCAACCATCACTGGGTCGTACCGAGATAACCACATAGGACACCGATGACAGTCAGGGGTATCGCCGCGGGCACTTTGGATGTAATCTTGGGCCAGAGAAGCAGAAAGAGGAATCCGACTCCAAAGATAGCAAAAGTCAGCCAATGAGCGTCACCCAGATGTAAGAATGTCTCTCTCAGATTGTAGAGCATCTCACTATGTCTCGTCAACCCTAATAGTCAAAATACATTATTGAGCTGACCGCTAGCGATGGTGAGTCCTACTCCTGCGATGAAGCCATGGAGAGCGGTCGATGGTATGAGCGTCATATACTGCCCTATCCTGAGTAGATATACGATAGCTATCATCACACCGACCGTGATAGCCAAGATCGGCAAGACCTGAGGCGTATCCCACTGCATCACAAACGCCATCAACAGAGCAGTCAATGCACCAGCTGGACCGAAGATATTATAATTGGATCCACCCATCAGACCAGCTACCGTACAAGCATAGATAGCTGCGAGGATGCCCTGGAGAGGAGTACCGCCACTAGCGATGACGAGTGAGATCGAGAGCGGTATAGCGATCAGACTGACGGTCAGACCTGATTGGAGATTGGTCCAGAGTGACTTTTTATCCATAAAACAATAATAGAAAACAAAAACGATGCTTCTTGTCTATCCTTCTCCCACAAGGAATGCAAGAGCTTATAACAGAGAATCAGAAGAATCCCAAAATCAAAGTCCGTCACTGGCCTTTTCCTCTTTGCACATTCTATTGACTTATTAGTAGTATATATGATAGTCTTAACCTCGATACGATATGATAGTCTTAACCTCGATACGAACTGACTATCGTCAGAAAGCTCTTGGGACATATAAATACAAAAGAAAAGAGATGAAATCGCTTTTAATAGCTGTCTTAGTGGTCGACATTATGTAGCCGGTGATTAACATCTACAAGATCTGCAAAAGAGAAAAAAAAAACGGTCAGAATTGTGACCGTCTTTCTTTTTCTCAAAAATCTCTCATGCTTTCATTTTCTCATTCTTTTGATCTTTTCCCTTGCATTATCCTGTCACTTCCATACAAGAGAACATATTCATTTTACTCCCTGTATCGAATATGTCAAATATATCCATCATCGGCATCGGCACGACCATACTCAGTGTCTTTCTCCTCTTCATCACTATCAAGCAGATAGGAGGGTTGCCTGGCTATACGATCTACTATCCTCTCATCGCAGGACTAGCATGGATCGTCGTCTCACCTATCATCGATCCGACCATACTCATCATGATGACACTCACATCGACGATCGCACGATTTATCCACAAGCGGATCTCACCAAAATATCTCTCCCTCTTACTCTATCCGAGACAGTGACTCTATGTCAGCATCAGTATTTTTTTGCTTATCATGTGATGGCTTGCTCTGAGTCAACGAAACATCATAAATCGATCAATCGATCCTCTGAGCGTTCCCTATCTTGGTCTCGCGTATGCGATCATACTCCATATCACACCCAAGGTATTTGGCCAAGGCAAATGAGTACTCTCACTCTCTCGATGGCTACACAATATATGGTTTGTGCTACTCAGTAGCATCTCTGCTATCATCATGAGTAGTCACTATCTCATCCAGTGATATAGTCGTCATCCATGGATGATCATCGTCATCATACTCCTGTGTATCATCATTGGGAAGTACCCCTGACTGCAGATCATGGAGATGATACGCTTTCGTCGCATCATCAGTCAGAAGAAAAAGAAAAGTCATAAATATACAACATAGTAAAGACTAAAAGCAAAACTATAAAGCAAATGCATCTTTCGCTTTATTCTCTCTACTTTCGCTTTTAGCTTTCGCTTTATCCTCTTATCTCTCCAATGCTCGATCGATGAATACTCGGTATGAATGCGAGGAACAGTAAATATATCAGCA
>CAZBFX010000026.1:0-6549 GCA_964491325.1 uncultured Candidatus Peribacteria bacterium | reverse complement strand
ATGCTCGATCGATGAATACTCGGTATGAATGCGAGGAACAGTAAATATATCAGCACCTTCAATGCGAAGAAGTGAATCCGTTTGGCAAACAATAAACAATCAACAAAAAAGTTTCTGACACAGAGATGAATCCCTGTCCCGCAAACTCTCGTCCATATCACCAAACGTGAACAGCTCATGAACTATGATTTTAGCACAATCAGCCAATCGAGCTTTGTCATCAAACCAAATAATGGGAGCAAAGGCAAAGGTATCTTCATCGTCTCAAATATCAGAAAGGCAACCAGAGAGAGGACTAGTAGAGATATCTCATTGATCCAGCAATGACGAGAGTATCTGAAGAAGTATCTCCAATGATCCTATATCGATCACGGTTATGAATTTCTCATAGAAAAAAAACGACGATCAGAAGAGAAGCTCAAATATACACTTCTGGGTATCTTTGATGGTCATTATAACTCTCAAAACAAAAACGACACCGTACTCATCGAAGAGAAACTTGTCCCTGGAGAATGATTTAAAGATTTTTGTCATCATGGACTAGCAGATATGAGAGTCATACTCTTCAATCTCGTCCCTATCATCGCCATGCTTCGTATGCCGACCGCATCATCAGGAGGTAAAGCAAATCTCGCTCAGTGATGAATAGGTCTCGGTCTGGATATCATCACGGGCAAGATCACGACTCTCTACTATGAGTGACAAGCCTATGATACAGCATTCCCCGAACCACGAACACATCTCCAAAACAAAAAGATCCCATTTCGACAAGACATACTCTATCATTCATCGAATGCACAGTACTTTAGCAATGTAGGATATCTCTGACTGGATCGAGTGATCACACCCAAATGACCCAGACTACTTGAAATCAATGCCAGAGCGTGATTAGAGATACAAAACATCACCAAACAACCACTACTCACCATCATGAAAAAGATAGACGATCTCCATATCACCACACCAGAGAAATGAATACAAATAGCGAAAAGTCTGTTTAGTACAGAAAACATCAATGAACTCAAAAAGCATCATGTCCTCTATCTCTCACAACATGGACTGCTCTCGTATCACAAAAATCAGAAGAAAAGAGCACTGCCTGTCACCATCACTGTCAATCTCGATAAGAAAAAAAACTACACATCAGCAAAAATCATGAAAAAAATCAGTGATGCACATCATATAGATATCCAGACGGATACTGAGACAGTGATAAAAAATATCGTACTGAGAGAGAGCATTGATATCAAATCAAACACTATCCAACTCGGTCAGGAGAGCGTTTCGCCATTTTATATCAAAGCGACACACAAAGCAAAAGTCTCGACAAAATATATCCAGCCATGATACATCCTCGATGATGAGAAAGATGGACTGAAAGTACTTGACGATCATCTCCATGACATAAACAAACAGATCAATCTCGCCCAGCTTCTCTGGCCCAGCAACTATCTCAACGAGCTCGATATGTTTATCTCATATCGTGGCCACTACAATCCGCAGTTTACCTATGATCTCCCTCGTTACAAAGAGCTACAAACAGCAAGTGATATGCTTGCGAGACTTCGTGATGATTATCACACATACGAAAGCAAGTTCACCGAGATATTTATGAGAAAGATAGATGAGATAGAGAACAAGATCGCACTCATCAAAGCATACAAAAAACAAGACATAGCAAAAATCAATACCTATAACTATCATCTCTTCGGATGACTAGATGAGACACTCATCTATCAATCAGAACAGAGGATCATGTCAGGGATAGACTTTTCTCCTCGTCAACTCGGTCAGATACTCCATACAGATCGTATCGTCGAGACGATCAGAGAGCACATACTCCATACATGACTCCCACATACCAGAGTCAGAGTCGATCAATCCAATCTTTCAAGACTATCTGTCTGACTGGGTAGATATGCGACGATCAAAGTAGCAAGTAATGCTATCATGAGAGAGTATAAACTTCTCTCCAAGCTCATCCATGAGATCGATGTCCATGCAACGAGATATTATCATGGCAAGATGACAGGACGACACATACTCAGCACAGGGACAGGCTATTATCTCGAAGATGAAGAAGGTCTGGCAATGTATCTCGCACAGCAGTTCTTGCAGATGCATATCCCCGGCTATGATGGTATAGCGAAGTATAAGAACTATCTCGCTGTCTGACAGAGTAGGCATCTGGATCGATCATGACTTGGAGACTATATCTTATCACAGAAAAAATATATCCGCGATAGCATGTCAGGCATCAAAAGCAGAGATCATAATTATAGAGTATTATTTAACACCATCCTGAAGTTCAAAAAATGACTACGTGACACGAGCATCACCGATGCAGGACTTACATTCGCCAAAAATAAAGTCTATCTCAGCGGCTATCAGAAGTATCATACCCTCGTCCAAAACGACAGTGAAAAAGCAAAAGATAGCATCAAAAAGATGATCAAGTATGGTAAGATCTGACTCAATGATCTCTCATACTTTGTCTCATAAGACAAGAAAGAGCTTGCAAAAGAGCAAACATTATGTATATGTTATACGAGAGTGTATCTATTTATCTTCTTCATATGCTAGATGTTCTGATTTCTGCAACAAATTCTCCACTCAAAAAGAATAAAGAAACTTTTCGATTCTATTTTTGATATGGCGATCATGTTATCAGTATGACGACTTGCTCTGACGCTCATATTATCATTGGCGAGACCTATCATGACAAACATGTCAGATACTCTTCTCATCTACGATATCTTCAATCTCAAACTTATTATATCGCTAGCATTAAATACTCTAATAGCAGTCAAGATATACAAGATTCTCTATCATTTTATCGGTGATCATACGATCAAACTGACTGAACTTATAGAAATTGCTATTACATGAATGATCATAAAGATGGTCTTCGATAACGTATGATACGAGCGACCGATCATAGGTGCTTTAGCTCTTCTGATTGCGACATTCTTGACACTACGCTATGCCCATCACAAGAAGATTATCACTGATGAGGAAGTTACGCCAAACGCCTAGGGCCAATGTCCTGACGGCAGACAGGATGGGGAATTCCGCATACATCTCCCTCAGAGGAGCGTCCTCCCTTTCGGGGAGGTTCCACAGGACGGAGGGTGATCCATCAGAGGAGAGTTCCTTCCTTATGAAAAGAGGGCTAGAGAGGATTTGTGGCATACATCACCTCCGACCGCTAACCAATAGTTGTCATCATCCATACAATCCACTTGACTTCCTACAACAGATTAGTATAGTGGAAGTTAGTTTTTATCTCTAATTATATATCTATGGAAAATGGTAATGGAATGCAATCACGAACTACAGGAATGGGGACATATGGTTCACTGTTGGTGCTGGTATGAATAGGGTTATTAACCAACCTTGATTGTAATAATGGGGGGGAAACTAATGATACAGGAATAAAAACAAATACTATGACAACAGATACCAGTAAAAGTATTATGTCTATTGCTAAAGATGGTTATGAATGAAGAACCGATACTGTAGGATATTTTGACAGCATTGATACTGATAATAATCCATTTTTTCTCCCCCCTCCTCATATACCGAGAGAGCCATTACCTTAGCCTAAGATTTTAAAAATATGCCATACAAAAAACCTACCTCACGGAGGTTTTTTCTTTTGCCAAGAACTTTAAACTTTCAACTACTTTTAACCATTTTAAAATACTATCGTCCCTCTACGCCAAACGCCTAACCTTGGCATGCACGAGGACACTGGAAACAAGCATAATAACTGCGACCACCAGTAGTACAACCAACAACACTACCCGATAGCCTCCGAAAAGTATCGCCCATATCCCTGTCTGACTATCTAGACCGAGAAGTTGCGAGAAATAGATCAATGAATTATCCATTGTCATCGTCACCAATCAGAGCAAAAGCGTCAATACCAATGATACAGCATATGCGACTGCCATGATCGCTCCTACAAAGACAATAAATGGTTTCGTCATCTGTGTGATCGTCGCACCGAGAAGTTTTTTCAATGAGAGTAGTTCATGAAATTGTTGCAGTTTGAGTGATATCACGAAGACCATGATAGCTATCGTCAAGAATGCGAATAAGACTATCAACACATAACTCGCTCACTGGAGAAAAGCTGCAAAATCTAATGCTCTGACCACTCTTTGTTCTTGAAGCTTGAGTGAACTAGTCGAGGATATATCAGTCGCATTATCGATTATATCAGCATAACGAGGCATGATAGTCTGGAGAGACTGATAATCTGCTTCACGACGAATGACTACAAAGAGTGTCGCAGGGAGTGGATTATTGATATTGTAGTCTTGAAACTTTTGTATAATAGTCGGTAATCTCTTCGAGAGGAAACTTGCTGCTTGATCAGCAGAGATATAATCTACCTTGATCGATGCTTGCTCAAGTTCTTTGGTCAGAGTGAGTACTTTTTGTTGCACAGCAACCTGATCACCTTCCTGAGTGACATAGAAATACATACCAAGCTTATCTACCAATCATGTTGATACATCCGTGAGATGCGATCCAAGACCGATCAAGAGCGTGAGAAACATCAACAGAAATCAACCCATCACTGCAGCGATGACTGTTTGTAAAGGTCTCGAGACGATCATTCTCATCACTTCTTCTCGAAGGAGAGATTTTTTGATAATAGAGAGACGAGAGGACATAGAAACAGTTGAGAGTTAAAAGTGAAGAGCGTAGAAATGAATGCAACAATTCTGAATTCTTAATGCTTAATTTTAGTACTCTTTGTTTTACTATACAGATCAGCATATGCAGAGAAAAGCTTTATTTTATTTTTGTAAAAAGTAATCTTTTTCTCATACATATCGAGATCTTTATGATGTTCATGAAAGAATGCAATACATTCTTTGGCTTTCTTGAATCTACGCTCCAGGAGATAGAGTTCGATGAGATTGTATAAGATCTCCGCATCCATAGGACGAAGATCGTGTGCTCTCTCGAGGATATGCAATCATTTCTCTCTATTGCCATACCAATATTCACAGAGACCATAACATCTAGAGATCTCATGATTGTCTTTATCGGTCAGTTCCATTGCTTTGAGAAGATGTGATCTCGCATCTTTTCGGTTGTTTTTTTCCATCTCGAGGACACCTTTGACATACAGTCCCATAGGATCATTATGATCCGTCGTGATATTGAGAAAGTCTATCGCCTTCGCAGCTTTATCGATCTCACCTTTCTTGTATTGCAGATCAGCGATATGGAGGAGGAGTTCATCGTTGTGAGGATCACTCACGAGGAAACTATTGACATAGGATATCGCTTCATCATACTTTTTGGCTTCTTTGAGTGATTCAAGTGTATCACTTTGTTCTTGTGCGAGAAAAGACATATGATCAGGGATGAAAGATAAACAGATAGAATGAATATTCTCCAATACTCTCTAGAGTATAGAGATAGGACATACAAATCCAATAAAAAAAGTAGCCTGACCCATCGCTTGTGCTTTACAGTGTCATATTTTTATCTAAAAATCACTGTATCATCTCCTGATCGACCGCCAAAACGAAAGATTGAGAGTCACGTATCCTGCTCACTGATCTATTGATACCTAACAAACTCCCATCTGATGTGAAAACAGGTCAGCCACTCATCCCAGGAGATAAATGACTAGTAACCGTATACATCCCATCACGATATCATACGATCACTCCTGTCAGAGAGAGAAGCTTTGTCTCATCTGTATAGCCGAGAGTAGTGATATATCCTGTCGCTATCGATGATCTCGGCGATAGAGAGACAAAAGGAAGATTTCTGGGTCTCACTCATGTACTGTCACGAATCTGGAGAACGGCGAGATCCTGATGTACATCATACCATAGGGCAGATACACTATAATACTTCTGATCATGACTAATAATAGTATAGACAGAACCAGTGATGAGAGCATGCTTCGCTGTGAGAACCAAGCCGTCAGGACTGATAATGACGCCACTAGCACGAGAAGACACCGTATGAGAGATATCGTCTGATTGCGATCCGATAAGAGCAACTGTCACCGTATGTGGCGAAAATACATCATCTGGACGAGCGTCATACATCGGATAGAGATATTCTCAGACAAATCATCATACAATAAGCACTATATATAAAATAAGCACCCGATAGGCATTTCTCTTGATAGTTCATAGAGAACGATGTCTCATAGCGACTTTGAGAAGATATAAAGAAAACAATACTACAAAGAGTATACAAAGAGCCCTAAGGAAGTGCAAGACACAAGTAACAACCTACATATTCTCTTATACATACTTTCTTTCATAAAATGTTGACATTTATATATAAATCAGTATTATGTAGATGTGTGGTGGAGCTAAATATAAAGAAATCATCTCAATAGCGACGAAATTCGCTATTGGGGTGATTTTTTGTCTTGTAAAAAGGTTATGAGAATGCTATACTTCTTGCACAAGAGCATAATACATAATTTACCATTCACCATACATGACATGTTTCACATCTTCCATGGTACACTCACATCACACAATGGCATATCCTATATAG
>CAZBFX010000025.1:10391-12784 GCA_964491325.1 uncultured Candidatus Peribacteria bacterium | reverse complement strand
TAACTGTATGTACCTCTACTCCTTCTCCGCATCTCGCTTCGAATCATCCATCCTCACTGTCTCGTCACTCCCTCGTGGGACGAAAGCAGGTGATTTGCTGATCGATGAAAGTAGATACTACCTCTGTCTCGGCGAAGCGATTGCTCGACCCGAACTCTATGGTCACACATCCATCACCCTCCGTGATCCCTCCTTCGTCTGCCAGCTCATGCAGACCCCCACTCTCGACCTCCTCCACCGACTCGTCAACGAATACTATGCATCTTACACCACCGCTCTCCCTCTCCGACTCGGTAACGATATCACACAGATAGTAGCCAAGAAAAAAACCGCCTGACCCAAACATAACAAAGCCCTCCCTGTCAAGGGAGGGTTGGGAGGGTTTGCCCCACAACGTCTCTCGATCTTCCCATCTCTCCGAGCAGCAGAGACGACATACCCGCAGCTCAGTGATGATATGATCATCCTCTCCGGACAGAGTACCACCGTACAGAGAGCGAAAGCCTATCGATGAATCAAAAACGGTACTATCCGTCATGTCATCGCGACACATTCGCAGATATTTCGAGATCGACAGCATCTCACAGCGATCGACATCTATGATCCTCTCTCATGAGCCTATGAGACCTATGCCGATCCTCGCTATCGTGTCAGCGATGTACTCACACACATGGCTAGCATATATAGTATCCACATCACGACCCACGGTCTCACTCCTCAGCGACCATGAATATCTGACAACACAAGTGAAAAAGCAAAAAATCCATCATCTGTCAGATAGAAAACATCTCCACAAAATACAAAGCGATTGCAATAGTCGAGTAAAAAAGCATTATCCATGCTAATGCACACTGCTTTATTTCTCTGCTAGCAATACTATGAAAAAAATCCTTTTCGGACTTTCTTTTTTTCTATGATGTATGAGTAGTGTCTCGCTCGGAGCCTACTGTACACCAGATCACTCGCCAAACGCAGGCTCATTTGGCGACTATATTGCGAGAGTACAATTAGAAAATCTCGACAACACAACTGGTCCGACACCAGCACCATGATATACATTCTACAATGCTCTCATTATACCAAATCTTGCAACGGGAGAATCATACATCTTCACAGGAACAGTATGAAGCTATGGCGGTCTAGCCAATTATATGTTCGTATGGATTGATTTCAATCAAGATGAAGTATTTGACAGTGGCGAGAAGATAGGACAATTTGGAGCTGTCGTAGGCAATACGACGAGTTCTTTTGCATTTACTATACCCAGCAATGCTCTCACAGGACAGACGAGAATGCGTGTGATAGAACATTATATAGATCGAAATGCAGATCCCTGCGAGATTCGTAATCTATGAGAAAGCGAAGACTATCTCGTCAATATCATACCCAAACCAATCACCATCACTGGTCCTGAGACAGGACTTGTGCAGTTTAAATGAGTTGGAGCTACTTTCTCTCTCACCGGTAGTCTCTCCTATGCACTCACGACAGGTAGTGTCTGCAACAATACACTGAGCTTCAATACCTATACGAGTACAATCTTCTTCAGTGATAGCTATAATAATGCTGGTTATCAGATGTGCTTTAGAGGTGTCGATAGTGCCGCATGACATACATACTATGCTGTCTCTGATGTGATAGATAATATCGATACCACATCACCAACGATCATATCAGTCAACTCAGGCTATACACATTTCAAGTCAGGAAGTGTTATCTTGTCATGGGATGTATTTGATACAAATGGATTGACAGGGATAGGCATGAGTTACAAACTAACCAGTGATCCATGATTCGCGAATACTATTGTGCAGTGAGGTATCCCGTCTAATGGCACATGAAGCTCGCAAATAGGAAGTGGCGATCTAAGTAGTTGGATGATATGACAACCCGATGGCGAGTATTATATCTTATTTGGAGCAACAGATATTATAGGAAATACTGTGACTGGTGGCTATAGCTTTATCTATGACAATACTTCACCGACACTCCAGTATGTAGGAAGTTTGGTGAACGGAGCAACAATACTTAGTACGAGTACGGGAGATATCTTGTATGCTTATTTTACTGATGATAACTTGAGTGGATGAACATCATTTTCTTTTGTAGGAGATACATCGTGATTTAGTCAGCTGACATGGCCTTTGTGAGTATTATACTTCGGTGGAATTACCCTCTATAGTACTGGTTATACAGGTAGTATATCGTTCACTCATAGCGGTGTTGGTGATTATTATCGATATGCAGATGTGACTGACAAAGCATGAAACAAGACTATCTGAGCAGAACAAACCATCCATGTCGTCGCTCCGACAACTCCTACAGTATCATGAGGTGGATGAGGTGGCGGATCGCTCCAGAGAGATACGTGTCCAGATGGCGATAGCTCACAC
>CAZBFX010000025.1:0-10381 GCA_964491325.1 uncultured Candidatus Peribacteria bacterium | reverse complement strand
GCTACTATGATGGAGACTGTGGCACATCGACGAGCAGCTGAGGCACAGATCACACCGATGCAACGACAAACAACACAGCTAATCAACAGAACCCTACAGAACAAAACACTACAGCGATTGTGGCTACATCATACAGTGACGAAATCATCGATGTCTATCACTATGCCTATGAGAAAGGCATCACCACTATGCCGACCATCGACGAAGCGATGATGATGGGGACACTCCAGAGAGGACACATGGCGAAGATGATCGTCAATTATGCCATCCAAGAGATGAAGAAAGTGCCTGACACATCTCGCTCATGTCGCTTTCCTGACAACACGACGGAGAGCGATGAGATCCAATGATATATCATCCAAGCATGCCAGCTCGGCATCATGGGAGTCGGTATAGATATGTTCCGCCCCGGCGATACGATGACGAGAGGTGAATGGTGAACTATACTCTCGAGAGTCCTCCGAGACGATAGCTACAATGGTGGTGAACCATTCTATAGCAAGCATCTCGATGCCCTCAAACAGGCAAACATCATGAAAGACATTAGCAATCCTGATCATGCAGAACTGAGAGGATTTGCGATGCTGATGATGATGAGATCGGCACAGATAGGAAATCAATAGAAGTCTCAATTGCTTTTGTCTATCAGAACAATAGTATGCAAACATTATGTTCTTTTATATCTTCTGACATATAATGATTATCGAAAAAAACAAACTCTTCGTCGGCAACCTCGACGGCCGTGTCAAATGGTTTCATCTCAAAGAATTCTTCGCTCAGTATGGCGAAGTCACCTATACGAAAGTTGCATTTGATAGAGAGACCAAGAGAAGTAGAGGGTTCTGATTTATCGTCTTCGCTGATGATGCATCGGCAGCCAATGCTCTCGAAAAATGACAAGGTGCTATCCTGACCGTCGGTGATGCGTCATTCCCCGAGAAGCCACTCCGTCTCATGTATGCGGAGACCACCCCCGAACGTGCTCAAGAACATGCAGAGCAGAAGACAAAAGAAATACACGATAGTGAAACAGCATAAGAGATACAACAAAGAAAAAACCTGACCAGTGTCAGGTTTTTATTGTTGACATCTACATAGAAGATGCTTATATATGTTTTATGCTATTTTCACTCCACGACCTATCTCACTATATCAATAATAAATCTCCTGTGCCGTTTCAGGGCAAATTACAGGGTCTAGAAAAGATGATGGAATGAAAGACATTCTCTCTTCTCCAATATCCTGATACAATGACTGCCACAGGAACAGAAGCTGCTCTATTGGAGATAACAGAAGTGTTATGATGGGGAAATAATGGTGAAGTATTTGGCACTACTAACCAAATATATGCGATAAAACAATATAGAAACACGAACCAATGAGCAAAAGCAATACAGGCGTATAATATATTGAAAGCAATAGGAACACATACATGGGAGTTTTGTTACTATAGTGAAGAAAATTGCATTCTTATCATCCCTCGTATGCCTGGAATGCAACTTACTGTGAATAGTTCTTCATATACGAAGCTTTTGTTTCACTACTTTGGCGATCATCATCTTCCTCCTATAACAAATCTCGATGATATAATCAGACAAATCTATAATGATATGAAACTATGCAGTAACAATAGTGAAGAATATGGTGCTGATGCACTATTGTTTTCTATCGATCCTAATAACGGCCAACGACATTATACTCTTGGCGATCTAGAATTAATAGAGATAGATAGTAGTAGTAGTAATATATATAGTACAAATCGATCAAACTCAATTATTTCGCTTCTCAAGCATATCATATTGGTCTATCATGCTCATCCAGACTTTCAGGATATAATAAATACAACAATCAACTGACTGAAACAAGGCATCCTCGATGACTCAGAAATAAATGAAGAAATGAAGAGTAACTATCTAGCAATAATAGAAAATGAATATGCAAATAACATACATCGAAAAGGATAACTTCCGACTAATGAAATAATCGCCTCCGTAATCTCTCCCACCATGACAAGCCATCATCTAGAGGCGTGAGAGTCAGTCATCGACTTCGGGCAAATGTCTGGAGATTGACTTCCTTACCATCGGACTGCACTTTCCCATCTACTACAGGGAGGACACCGACTCCACATCATTGGTGGACTGCACGATATGCACCATTGCCTGTCTCGAGGAGGACGAGATAGTCACGATCATCATCGATGATGATCCCATACGGACACATCCCTACTCGACTCGATACTGCGATCGTATGACCAGTAACTATCGATCACTTCAGAAGCGATGAGATACGCAGATCTATCATCTCTGGTTTATCGATCGTGACGAAGGGATCGTAATCTCTCTGCACGACAGTGATGATATCTGCCTCGGCGATACTCCCTGAGAGATCAGTACTATAGTCCAGAGGACATGGCTCACAAGCCCAGACCTGTCCACCTATAGCGACCAATACACACAGTCAGACGAATACTTTGCCGTAATACATGAGAACATGAAAGGATAAAAACAGTGTCATCATATAGAAACAAATCAGCTATGCAAGAGCTCCGACAAAATCCCTTGCCCTAGACATCCCTCATCAGTATAATGAAGCATTAGTGGTGTAGAATTTTTGTAAGCTTGTCCTGTCACTTGCTGCAGGGTTGGCTTTATTTGTAGCTTTTTGCTCTCTTTTCCTCTTTTTGTTATTTTTGCCCTTTTCTCTTCCTCTGTCTATGTCCTGATCGTCCAATCCTGTCATCCTCCGTTTCGATAATGCATCGTTCTACTACGGTGAAGATAGTAAGAAAAAAATTATCCTCGATGAATCCGACTTCACCATCCGTGAAAATACCAAGATCACCCTCATGGGTCAAAACGGTGCGGGCAAGTCGAGTATCTTCAAGATGATCATGAGCGAAGAGAAGCTCAATGGTGGGAAAATCCACATCACCCCTGGCACCACTATCGCCATAGCCAAGCAAGTCATCCCCCGTGACCAGATCGAGATGACCGTCAGAGAATACTTTGAGACTGCTTTCTCCGAGAAAGATTACCAACTCGACAAGAAGATCAACGATGTCCTCAAAGATGTAAATCTGGTCGCACCTTTGGATAAACAACTCAAAGATTTTTCTGGCTGACAGCAAGCGAGATTATTGCTCGCATATGCGTTGATCCAGAAACCTGATATCCTCCTCCTCGACGAGCCAACAAACAATCTCGACAAGAATGGTATCGGCGAATTGATCACTTTCCTCATGATGTATGACAAGACAGTAGTCGTCATCTCGCATGATGCAGATTTTCTGAATATTTTCACCGAATGAGTCTTGTATCTGAATATCATGACCCACAAAGTCGAACAATACCGAGGAAACTATAGTGACGCTCTCGACCAGATCGCTGCCCAGATCGAGAAAGATCAGATGCTCAATGCTCGTGAAGAGAAGCGTATCCTTGATGCCAAAGAGAAGATCAACTTCTTCTCCAATAAATGAGGTAAGATGCGTAAGATAGCGAATAAGATGCGTGAAGAAGTCGAAGAAGCAGAAGATAACAAAGTCGATGTCCGTAAAGACGATAGGACGATCAGACCTTTTGTAATACCATTCGATAACTATGTCGGCCCTATCGTCACCGTCAATAGTGTCTCCCTCATGGATCCTGAGACGCAGACTGTGTCGAGTCATATCTTGCAGTTTCCTATCGAAGCGAAGAAAGGTGATAGATATATCCTGTCCTGACCCAACGGTATTGGGAAGTCGACACTGCTGAAGAAACTCATCAATGCTCATGATGATGAAGCGATGATCCACAAAGATGTGAAAGTATGATACTATAGCCAAGACTTCAATGCACTCGATATGAATATGATCGTCCGAGATGCACTGCACGAGATGTCCAATGAGATCACCGATCAAGAAGTCTATAAGGTCGCTTCGGCACTCCTCCTCACCGGTGATGTGCTGAAAAATCCTATCTACTGTATGTCCGAATGACAAAAATGACTCCTCTGTTATGCCCGTTTCGTCATCCAGAGACCCGATCTCCTCATCCTCGATGAACCAACCAATCATATCAACTTCCGTCATCTCCCGATCATCGCTGAGTCACTCAACGACTACGCATGAGCGATCATTATGGTCAGCCACGATGAGTGATTTGTCAGTCAGATAGAGAATCTTAAAGAAGTAGATTTGGGGAGGTTGTTAGCATAAAACGGTAATGAGCATTTACCTACACTATCGTCATGTCTCATCTCACGAAAACTACGAGACGAATCATCGTGACCGTCGTACTCGTCATCATCGCTCTCCGACCGCAGAGACAGCCCTGTGGTGCACCTGGCTATAGCTGTGCGACTGCTCCTGATGAGAAGGGTATCTATACGACCTTTGATGATATTCAGCCGAGTATTGTCAGTGCGTTGGAGTATATGCTTGATACAGATATCGCTGTATATTATTGGAGGGAGGTGCAGGAGAGAAATGCCAACTAATATACTTATCTGAAGATAGTCTTTGAAACTTCCAAGAGAGAGTATTGGAGTAGAATTTAAAGAACCCCATCTCAGAAAGTATCTAATCTTATTTTGAGGCAAGATATTCTTGTTCTATTTTTTGAGCTTCTGCTAATGTGAGTTTTCCTCACTTCTTCTTCGACTCAATTAGTATAAGTCTTATAAATCATGATCGTCTACTTAATTTACTATATACTTCTTCTTTGCAATCTATACAAACTCACTTTATGCCATTAAATTCCATCGGTATTTCTCTCTCAGGATAATGTTCATTCCAGGAAGTTGCAAAGGCTTGATATCGCATGCCATTTGAAATGGCCTCCCAAAATGTGCTATTCCCACTATAAGGCTTATCATGACTTTCATAGTCATATGTAATCTTGATTGGGTCATCGATCATAGTATGGAGATTCTTTAATCTATTAATTTCCTTTATCTTCTCTCACTCTAAGAAAATCTCTTCCAAATCTTGAGCTTCTTTTAGCGTAAGCTTGCCTCACTTCTTCTTCGACTCAATTAGTATAAGTCTTATAAATCATGATTTTTGAGATAGTTTATCATACATTTCCTTTGTATAATCTATACAAGCTCCCATTATACCACCAAATGTCATCGGTATTTCTCTCTCAGGATAATATTTATTCCAAGAAGCTGCAAAGCCTTGATAGATGGAAGTACTTGAGACGGCATCCAAAAATGTGCCATTACTACTACTAGTCTTATCGTTACTTTCATAGTCATATGTAATCTTGATTGGGTCATCGATCATAGTATGGAGATTCTTTAATCTATTAATTTCCTTTATCTTCTCTCACTCTAAGAAAACCTCTTGCAAACCTTGAGCTTCTTTTAGCGTAAGCTTTCTTCCTTTCTTTTGTGATGTCTCCAGAATAACCTTAATAAAAGGTCATGACATCTTAAGCTTTTTATATTCTATTGATGTACAATCTATAATGACTCAGAAGATTCATCACAATGTAGGCGGGATCCTTTTAATAGGGTGTTTTTCATTTCGTGATTTGACAAAACCAGAATAACATAAATTACTAAGAGTGTTAATGAAAATACTTTTTCTTGCAATCACCCTACCATTGTTTCTATATTCGTAATCAAGTTCTGACTTATCATCCAACATATCCCATAGATTCCTTAAAACTTTTACATCCTCTTTATCCTTTTCAAAAGATTTATTTAACTTCTTAGCTATACTATTAACTGAAGCTATCTCTCAAGAAGCTACAAAAAAAGAAGACAGATGTACTCTAATTGTATCTTTCCATCAATCTATATCATCAACAGAACATTTAATAGGTTTTGTCCCCACAGCTCTGAGTATTCATTTTGTCGATGATACACAATCACTCACTTCTAATATCCCATCATAGATATAAGTCGCTTGACCATACTCATTACAAACGAAGATAGTTTTATGTAATTTAGGAACGATAATGGCATGGTATGATAGAGGCCTATTCTTTGTTTCTTTCCCTTTAAGAATAAGACATTCCGAGACATCTATATGTAAATCGGCAAGCAATCATATAATCGTACTTACACGGTCATAATCTTTTCATTCATTATCCTTTCGTCATACATCACTACCTGTACGGGGCATAAGTTCTGGATCAGGTGGTAAGACAATATCGTCTACTTCAATAGTCTCCAAGTCAATTTTCTCCAACTTCTGATCGACAGTTAAAGATGTATTATTAACCACTTCCCAAATAGAACTTGTATGTTTATCTAATAATTCACCCACACTCATTGCTGTATCACCAACCACCTCTAAAAGTGCTGATCTTTCTATTTTATTTCTTTCTCAAATATCTAATTGTCACTGTAATGTCTCGACAAGCTCTGCTTTACTATTTTCTATGAGATAATCACGAATATGCTGTTCTAACTGAATTAGTAGTTTGAAAATAGATTCCTTAGTTTTTCTTTTACGTCAAAATCATGACTGACTAACAGCATTATACGTCTTTTTTATTTGATCTGATATACTGGTTTTATCCATACTCATATTCTACTCATTTGCTTACTTTTGTCAAATATTTACCGGTTTATTCTCCCCTCTCCTTGCATTCACATCATCCAATCACTATACAGAGAGCATCTGACTCAGTCAGGCTCTCTTTTTCGTACAATCACTACGAAAGCACAGAATCTCTCATTCCCTGTCTACCGACAGGTAGATTTCTGTCTCTCATTCTCATAATTCTTAATTTTTAACTCTTAATTCTTAACTGCTATGTACACTCCCTCTCCCGAGATCCTCAAAAAGTATGCCGATATACTCGTCAAATTCGCTCTCCGATCAGGCAGAGGCTGCCAAGCAGGCGATGTCGTCCTCCTCCAAGTCCCTGAATGTGCGAAGCCTATCCTCGGACCTCTCCAGCTAGCCGTCCTCGAAGCAGGCGGACATCCACTCATCCAGTACCTCCCTGACGGTCTGAGTAGACAGTTTTATCTCCATGCCAGTGACGAGCAGCTCATCTACAATCCTACGCAAAGGCTTCTCGGGACGGTCAACGATGTCACCCATAGCGTGAGCATCATCGCTGAAGATGATAAACACGAGCTCGAAGGCATCGATAGCAAGAAGATGATGGCCAGACTCCAAGCCATGAAACGATACAGAGAAGCCAGACAAGCAAAAGAAGGTCGTGGCGAATTTACCTGGACACTCGCTCTCTATGCGACACCTGCGATGGCAGAGGAAGTCGGCATGTCACTCGAAGAATATCGACAGCAAATCATCGATGCGTGTTATCTCGACTATGAGGATCCTATCGCCGAATGGCAAAAAGTTTTCGTCAGTCTCGAAGAGACGAAAGCGAAGCTTAACGCTCTCCCGATGGAGTCGCTCCATATCACTGGTCCTGATGCTGATCTTATTGTGAAAGTCTGACCAGAACGTCAACGACTCGGTGGGAGTGGACGCAATATCCCATCATTTGAGCTCTTCGTCTCTCCTGACTGGAGAGGGACAGAATGATGGATCAGATTCAATCAACCGCTCTACTATCATTCGACGCTCATCACGGGTATCCAGCTCTGGTTCGAGAAAGGGAAAGTCGTCAAAGCCACTGCCGATAAGAATGAGCAAGTCCTCCTGGATATGATCGCTGTCGAACATGCCGACAAGATCGGTGAATATAGTCTGACTGATAAGAGACTCTCTCGTATCACGAAGCTCATGGGTGAGACACTCTATGATGAGAATGTCGGAGGTGAATATGGTAATACGCATCTCGCTCTCGGCTCTGCCTACAAAGATAGCTTCGTCGGTGATGAATCAGCCGTCTCTCCCGAAGAACGAGATCAGATGTGATTTAATGAGTCAGCAGTCCACACCGATATGATGTCGACGACGCCCAGGACAGTCACTGCGACCCTCAGCGATGGCACGACCACCGTGATCTATAAGGATGGGGAGTTTCTTGTCTAAGAAAGTTATAAATGCTAAGTACCAAGTTATACTCACTGTGTCATCTCGAGTGGAGCGAAGCGGAATCGAGGGATCTTTTATTATATAACTATGAAAGATCTCTCGACAAGCTCGAGATGACAAAGACTACTCTTTTGATAAGGAACGGTAATCTATAATTTATAACTTATAACTCCCATGTCCCACGACGAATCTATCATCCACGGTCAGCACTCGAAACGAGTCAGACTCACCAAATATTTGCCTGAATTCGTCTATGGAGGGATCGATGGCTTGGTCACAACTTTCGCCGTAGTCGCTGGTGCGACAGGTGCCAATCTTGATCTCAGCGTCGTCCTGATCCTCGGTTTTGCGAATCTCTTTGCCGATGGCTTCTCGATGTCCGTCGGAGCATTTATGGCGAGTAAATCCGAACATGACCACTATGCGAAAAATCTCGCTCTCGAATACCGAGAGATCGACAATCTTCGTGATCGTGAAGTCCAAGAGATCCGTGATATCTATGCAGCGAAGTGATTTGAAGGAGAACTCCTCGAACAAGTCGTCGCAAAAATCACCGAAGACAAAGACAGACGAGTCGATGTCATGATGAAAGAAGAGCTCTGACTCAGTATGCCGGACAAGAAACCTTTCGCGATCTGACTAAGTACCTTAGTATCATTTATCGTGATCGGATTTGTCCCGCTCCTCAGCTATGTGATCGCATTCTGGGGGAGCTTGGATCAGTCGAGACTCTTCCCTCTCGCTATGATCCTCACCGGACTCGGCTTCGCTGTCATCGGGTGGCTCAAGAGCTATGTCAATGAGACTAATAAACGAAGATCCGTCATCGAGACACTCCTCCTGGGTTGACTCGCTGCGACCGTGGCCTATTATGTTGGGTTTGTGTTGGAAAAAGTAATAAGTTAGACAGTGGAAACAGTTACACAGTAGACAGTATTTAGCATCGTTTATACTCATGAAAGTATCCAAGTTTGAAGATCTAGAAATGTGGAGGAAAGCGAGATTACTCACAAATCTTGTATTCTCTGTTTTTGATGGATGTAAAAATTATTGATTGAAAGATCAAATATATCGTGCGACACTTTCTATTATGAACAATATCGCAGAATGATTTGATAGAAAAACAAAGAATTATTTTCTCCATTTCTTATGTATCGCTAAGGGAAGTGCAGGAGAGGTAAAAAGCATGCTCTATATAGCTCTCGATCAATCATATATATCTCAAACTCAGTATGAAGAAATGATGTGACTGATAATAGAGATCCAATCTATGCTTTTCGTATTTAGCAAAAAACTTAAAGAATCAAAAAGTTAGATAATTATTACATACTGTTTCCACTGTCTACTGTTTTACTGTTTACTTATCTATGTCCAAAGCATCTACGATCAAAGTACTCGTCTATCTGGCTGTCCTTATGGACGTTATCTCGATCGGTATCTATATCCCTGCATTGGAAAAGCTCGTCGATCGATATCAAGTCAGTCCTGCGATGATAGGATTAGGTTTATCACTCTACTCGCTTTGTGCATTTTTTGCGACACCCGTCCTCGGACAACTCTCGGATAGATATGGTCGCAAATGGCTCCTCATCGCATGTATCATCGGGACAGCACTATCCTATCTCATGCTCCTCGGACACCACAGCTTCATCATCTTCCTCATCTCGAGAGTCATCAATGGTATCACGGGCGGCAACTTCTCCATCCTCCAAGCAACCATCTCCGATATATCTATCGATGATGCCGATAGGAAGAAGAATTTCGGTATGATGGGAGGTCTCTTCGGCCTAGGATTTATCATCGGACCAGCCGTCTGATCACTAGCACTCGGACGAGGTGATACCCAGACAGTCTTCATTATCGGTGCAGTACTAGCACTGCTCGATGCCTTGCTGATGATAGCCTATCTGACCGAAACACACAAAAGTAAAAAACCAAGCCTCGTCATAGACTTCTCATCAGTGAAAACTATCTGGAAATATCTCCAAAACAAGAATATTTCTCGCTATCTCCGATCACTCATCATCATCGGTATCGGGGTCTTTAGTTATCAATCCGTCCTCCCGATCGAAACGGAACAACATTATGGTGTCGGAGGTGATTATTACGGCTATATACTCGCAGGTGTCGGTATCGTCACCGCGATCAATATGGGAGTATTGCTGGGGAAGTTTTGGATCAAACGCTTCACAACTCGTCAGCTCATCACCATCGCTCATATCGGACTCGGGATAGTCCTCGCAGGACTAACGATCAATGGCGTCATGCCGACCGGAAGTTTCTGGGTATTCCTCGTACTCATCATCGTCCAACCAGTCTTCAATACCATCCTCGGTCCTGTCTATCAGGGAGAGATAATCGCCCATAGCGATCCAGAAAAAACAGGTGAGCTGACTGGTGTCATGTCCTCCATCCAAACGATGT
>CAZBFX010000024.1:0-13414 GCA_964491325.1 uncultured Candidatus Peribacteria bacterium | reverse complement strand
GACATTTTGTGAACCAAGCAGACCGAGCTGGAGAGCGACTCGAACCAAGAAAGCTGGCACTGCGATCACGAGTATCGTTGTGATGAGAAACCTCACTTCGAGAAATATCGACAACAGCATAAACTTCATCGTAATCCATGGGTGATCCATCGCCAGAGCAGAACTCAGCTTCAGAGCTTCTCGAGCTCTCGCACTAGCACTCGACTCGGTGAGATCACCTGCGACCGAGATGATATTGGCATAGGTATAGAGAAATGTACATCCGATCACAAACAGACCGATCAAGACCACGACGATCTGGATGAGTATATTATCGAGTATTCATCGATGATAGAAATAACGCAGTCCCAAGAGATGCCAACCACCGAAAGTCACCGCAGCGAGCAGTCACTCGGTGATCGTGATGGTAAAGTATTTGCCAAGCGAGACTCTGAGTGCTTTCGAGAGCGAATGATCGGCGATATACGAGACGATCATCCCATGTCCTATCGGATAGAGGAAGATATAACCGATGACAAAAAACACGACCAAAGCGACGATAGCTCCGAAAGACATACCACTTGCTCTCTCAAATATAGCTCTAATATACTCCAAGAGCGTTCATTCGAGATTCGCTATATCGACGTTTTTCTCCAGGACGACATAAAATGTATAACCAAACCTCCAAAACGAGGCTAATGTATGGACAAAGGTCGTCAAAAAAGCGATTCTGACCAGAGTCGGATAATGTGCTACTTCTAGTAATGATTCCCTGAGGATGCGTTTAAACATTATAAAAGATAATAGCGATTATATGATATCTTTTCAAGAGAGAAATTATTTTCACACTCACGCATAGTTCTCTGTCAGCCATTATCATCTTCATCTTTTCCAAAGGATATGCTAAGTCATATCCCTACACCTCTCCTGCATTGTACAGTTATCGCATACTCTTAACTCTGCATTCTGCATTCTTAACTCCTCTATTGTCCAATCACACTCACCAAATCTGCCAGTGGCAAGAATATAGATGCAACGATAAAGCCTATCACCACAGCGATCAAGCCCATCAAGATAGGCTCTATCAGCGAGACAGCGGATGTAATCTTCTGCATAAACTGCTCTTTATAAAAACTTGCCATCGTCTGGAGTATCTCACCGAGATTACCTGTCTGCTCACCGACGACGATGATCTGTACCAGGATAGGCTCGAAGAGGACTGATCACTCTATCGCATCAGCGAAGGTAAATCATGCATTGAGATCGTTCTTGATATCGACCATCTTCTTCTGATAGAAGAAATTGCCAAATATCTGTGCCATATGCGAGAGCGATCTTATAGGATCGACACCTGCACGGAGAAAATCTCCCAACAGCTTCGCAAATCTATACATATAAAATGTCTTGATAACACTCTGGACGATAGGCAATTTCAAGATCAATCCATCGATAAATATCCTAAATGGCAAAACGAAAGCATAGAAGAATCTATACATCACCCACATAGCTAGCACGACGACAATAATGATATATCGCCATTGGATGAAAAATCATGAGAGCATCAACACAAATGTCGTAATACCGGGGAGCATCTCAGGATCAGGAAACAATGCAACAATCGTCGGGACGACTTTGGTGACCAGTATGATGACAGCGATGATTGCGAAACTAATCAATGCGAGAGGATACATCAGCGATCACTGTATCTTTCTCGCTACTGTCTGATAGCTTTCCATCTCATCAGCAAGCTCTTTCAAGACTGCAGGCAGGTTTCCCATCGTCTGTGCAGCTCTCACAAGCTCTACCTCTGTGGTATGAAACACCGATGGATGTCTCTCAAGGACGAGACTGAGACTTTCTCCAGCACTGATATGTTGGATCATGTCGTCGATGACGAGTTGCATCACACTATTATTTTCTGACTTGGCGATACTGATGAGACTCTCTCTCAGTCCGATACCGACGAGCTGTGATACAGCCAATAAACGAAAAAAATTTGTCCTAACTGACAAAGGAGGCGTCTTCAGCCAGATGATGATCTTCTCTCGAAAACCAAGGACAGTACCGTGAATATGATGTGTCGGGAGAGCAAACATAGATAAAGTTATAAAGTTTGTAAAGTTAGAAGATTTATAAGGTGAATGTTTAATGCACCAATATTTAATGATTAGTAACTATATCAACTTTCTTGTGTTTGACTATCCTATAGATCTCATCAAGGGTGGTATATCATTTGATAGATTTGAAGACACCATCTCTCTCGAGATTGATCATACCGTTTTGGAGAGCGAAGTTTTCTATCTCATAAGCGGTCTTACCGCCGACGAGGAGATTTCTCAGATCATCAGTATATTCCATCATCTCATAGATACCGAGTCTTCATTTATAACCCGACCCGTTACAGACAGGACATATCTTGGTCAGATCGTTTGGGTCTTTGCCACTACCGACGGTGACATGACCTTCATTGACGAATCACTGCCAGACTTCGGCTGTTATCTCTCTCTTCATGATCTCTTGTTGAAGCAATGCAGGCGGTATACCGTGAAATGACTCGATCGCATCATGTCGCTGTTGTGTGCCCTTGATCGAGATAGTGTGTGCACAGTGGGGACAGACTCTCTTGGTCAGACGCTGTGCCATGATGAGGTTGAATGTACCAGCGACCATATAGGGCAATGCACCCAGATTGAAGACTCTCGTGATCGTCTCGGCAGACGAGTTCGTATGGATCGTCGAGAAGACGAGATGTCATGTCATCGCTGCTTCCATCGCCATCTCCAGGGTCTCGGCATCACGGATTTCTCACACCATGATGATATCTGGATCTTGTCTGAGTGCCGCTCTCAGTCCTGCAGCGAAGGTAAAACCTATATCAGATCTCACTTGTGACTGATTGAGTCCATGCATCTTATTTTCGACTGGATCTTCAAAGGTCGTGATATTCACATTCACTTGATTGATATAATTCAATGCTGCATACAGCGTCGATGTCTTACCCGATCCAGTCGGTCAGGTATTGAGGATAATGCCATTTGGGCTACTGAGCTGACGCATCACGATATCGTTATTTGATCATTCGATACCGAGTTCCTGAAGGATCGGTATCTTCTTGGATTTATCGACAATACGCATCACGAGTTTCTCTCACCAGATCGTGGGGAGCGTACTGGCACGGAGATCGATTTCTTTGTTGGTGAGTGTGTTCGTGGATACTCTGGCATCTTGTGGCAGTCTCCTCTCATCTGGTCTCATCTGTCAGGATTCGATTTTGAATTTGGAAATAATCGATTCATGGATACTCTTGGGATATTGGACGAGCTCTTGGAGTTCGCCATCGATCCTAATCCTCATACGGCAGTAGTCTTCGAACGCCTCGATATGGATATCTGATGCCTCCTCTTCCACCGCTATCGTGAGCAGATTATCAAAAATCTTCACCACATCAGCATTTATGATAGATTGATTGAGTGCATCTTTATAATCTTGGATAGTCTGAGCCATAGGGAGTTATAGGTTTTAAATTATAAGTTCTTATTTCTTTTTGTTGCTATGTGATACTTTTTGTTGCTTATAGATTATATCTTTTCTGTCTTTAAAGAACAAAAAATGGATCTTTTCAGACCCGAAAGTAGTGACATTTAGCAATATTCCTTTCTATTATACCTTCCTCCACGCTCCATAGTGTATCGTCCTCCCCTGCTCGACGAACATCTAGTGCTACACAGACAAAATAGATACTTTCCTTTCATTGTAGCTTATATGAGTATTATAAGCAAAAAATTGACAAAATAAAAAGAATAGTTATAAATAGGTAGTAGATAATACAGATACATTACTGTTTTTCTATCTATTCTTGCCCTATTCCGTTTTATATCTTACTTTTCTATAATCATGACAGATAATCTCTCGCAAGAAAGTATTATTACTCCAATAGAAGATAAGCGGCTTCATAGATTTGATGATGTAGATGAAGATATTTTCAATAACATAGATGGTATAGAATCTCCCAAACCCTCCAGTCATCGATCAAATCTATTAGATAAATATAAGGATCATAAAGAGCATTATGATTTTATTAAGATTCTTATTGATAAATATATCAATAGTTTCAAAAATATGGCTCGTATTGATGAGGGAAAACCACCTTTGATCGATTTTTATGATGTTTTAGGATTCTTGAGAAAAAATAATATAAAAGAGGATAATACAAATCAACTGAAGAAAGATATTTTTACAACTGTAACCAAAGAAGTTCCATCACAAAGCTTTCATATACTAGATCAAGTAAATGAAGAATATTATGACATTATTCTCTCTACTGTATTCGAAGAAGCCCCAGAGTTATATATGGAAGAATCTGCCATATCTGCACTCAATAATGTATTATGAAAAGAAAAGACAAATGAATGGTTAAAGAGTCTTGATAAAGAAGCTCTTATAAAAATAGCTAAAAAAAATCCAGAAAGTATTTTTAATAACTTCACTTTTTTCTTCGAGGAAGAATACGCAAGAGAAATCATAACGACTGCAAAAAGAGAATACGCTAAAGACTCTGATCCTAAATCAACATTAACCGAATTATTTATGACATATGATTCTCTATTTGATGTGTATAGATATATTATTGGCAATAAATGTACGCTTACTCTATGAAATCAAAAAGAATTTCCTATCGATGTTGCCCAATACTCAATCGTTTCATGATTATGCACACTAATTGATGGGAAAAAGCTACGTACGATTTCAGAGAAAGATACTAAAAATGCAATATCTGAATATGAAAAAATCCTAAACAAATATATTGATGATTATAAAGAGGAAAAAGAATCTGCTCAAAATACAACAGTTTTTTTCTTATGGAATGAAGATGATGACGGAACAACATTAAATTGACAGAGAGATGGTATGAAGAGAGAACTCGAGAGTAGATATAAAAAAGTTATTAATTATTGAGCTAAGGCAGAAATACGAAAGCAACCTTTAGAAAACAGTGAAACAATAGGTACAATATTTGCCGACCAGATAGAAACCTTTATTAGAGATAAAATACTTAGTTCATGAAACCCTAGCTTCCTAAAAACCTATATATGACTTCACTGAAATCCGGAGTGAAAAGCAAAACACGGTAAGAATTCTATTGCAATGGAAGAATTCGAAGCACTACGAAATATCACATCAAGATTTACGGAAGATGAAAAGGAAACATTTTTAAAGGAACATGGCAGACCACTATCATACTATATATCTTATGAAATGAGAAGTTGCTTTAGTTGATACAAGTTCGACGAGGAAAATAATGAAATATGAAATATCTCAGCGAGCTCTTCTCAACAACCTTCAACGACTCCCTACACAGAAACGTATCTCAAGGCATCGCAAGAAAGTAAAGATTGAAAATATAATGCAGATTTTGATTGAGATTGATATACCAACAGTGCAGAACGAAAAATACGACAAATGTTACATTATAATTGAAGTATTATAAAAACAACTTACCAAGATAAAAATTGAAAAGTTATTAATATATCCTAAACTATATATGAAGATTGTACATAATGTCGCCAGACTAAGATACAGTAGTCTAGCTATATTTCACAATATTGCAATTAGCTCTTCCTCCACACCCCATAGTGGATCGTCCTCCCCTGCTCGACGAACATCGTCTCATAGTGCGTCTTGATGCCATGATGCTCTGCTAAGAGCGACGACGTATAGAGATCATCTGTCTTCGCTAGCAACTCCCGCATTCTCTCACCTGTCCCGTCACTCGCTGCGGGATTCTTTCAGTCTCTCATTCCCTCTATCTCCTCTACCGAATACGAAAAAAGATCCCCATCATCCGTCTTCAATCTCAAAAGTCCTCCGTCAGACAAAAGCGAATAATACATAGCGAGAAAACGTGGCGAGGTTAGACGACGCTTGATATCACGATTTTTCGGTCTCGGATCAGGATGGACTATCCATATCTCATCGACCTCTCCTGGAGCGAAAAATTGATCAATATGGTGGATAATCGTACGGAGAAATCAAACATTCCCCCCTATCACCTCGTGACCGGAGAGGAAGTTATCGTGCATCTGTGTCTTTGTCCTAGAGGGAGAAATCCCCTCTCCTGCGAACGACTGAGTGAGCGTAGGAGGGGGTTGGGGGGAGGATAGTTTTGCAATCCCCACCATCATCCTCTCTGCCTTGATATCGACACCGATGAAGTTCTTGTCTGGATAAACCTGTGACAGTCAGACCGTGTATTCTCCTCTGCCACATGCTAGCTCCAGCACGATAGGATTATTATTGTGAAAGTACTCCTCTCTCCATCTGCCTTTACACGATGTAAAAAAATCCTTACCTGACTGGATGAGCAAAGGACAATCTTCTGCAGCTGTATATCTGGATTGTTTACGACGAGGCATAAGCGAGAGGGTTAAAAAGTCTTGCATATATCGATAATAATCATTAGCATCGTAGTATATATAATGATATTTTGTAATGCAAGCTGTAAAAATTTTTATTACTCGATCACACCGCATCACCATGATAAATACAGAGATAGTCGTGATCATCATCAACTATCTGATCCTCGGACTGATCATAAGCATGCCTATCTGACTACTCGTCATCCTGAAGCGATACCGCATACAGAGGATCATGCTCATCTATAACATCATCAGCATCGTATTATTGTTCCTACTTATCCGAGTATTTGCATGGTGGGGAGATCGATCTAATCATATGCTCTTAGGACACTTCTGATACAATATAGATGGGATGAGCGATACAGAAAGACTACAATATGTAGCACAGGAACACATCGATACAGTCAGATACATCGAGAGGAGAACAGGTGGTGTAGGCTGGCCGCTACACGCATTGATTGGATTCGTGACCACTATCCCCTATCTGATAATCGTCGCTATCGGCTATAGACTGATCGATTTCATCCAGAGACGCAGAAGGAGATCAGATAGAGTATAGAGATCGTCAGATCGATATCTCACTTCTACACAGACTCTCATCTATCAGTTCTCAGTCTCGCTATGATATCGTCGAAGACGCTGATCCTATGATAGACATTGTCAAAGAGATCAAAACTCGCTGCTCACGGACTATACAAGAGTGTTGTCAGATGATGCTTTTTTGCCATATCGAGTCCAGTCAGCACTCACTCCTCGAGTGTCTGTACCATCGTACTAGGGATACCATACTGCATCGCTATCGCATAGAGCTGTGCACCGACGGCACCATAACACACGAGATAAGCTGCTTTTTGCTTGAGAGGCTCGGCTACAATGGTATAATCATTGCCTTTGTCATAGCCTCCTGCTAGGAGGACAACCTTCTCCGTCATAGCCATCAGTGCCGCCTGCAAGGCATGCGTACTCGTCGATATACCATCATCGATGATGCGGATACCATTGATCATACCGATATCTTGTTTGCGATGAGGGATCGGTGGGATAGCATCCAAGACCTTCGTATCATAACCCACCAAGAGTGTACTCAGGATGCTATGCACTGCTCATAGATTCTCTTCATTGTGTCATCAGACAAAGTAGGGATTCTGACAGTGTGTGTATGGCGTATAGACCATCAGAGAGCCATCACGTTTGGCTCGACGATCAAACATTATTTTGATATGATACTGCATCCATGTCAGGACACCATCTTTTCGTCCAGGCATGCGTTTGCGATATGCTAATGACTCAAACTGACGAACAATCTTCGCTGACGCTATCCCATAACGGGATGCAAACAGTATCTCCGCTTTCGCAGCGAAGTAGTCATCCATATCCTGATGTCGATCGAGATGATCAGTAGCGAGATTGAGAAATACACCGATATCAAAACGAAATCACTGCAGATGCCAAAGCATAAATGATGACACTTCCAAGACGATGATATTTTTGTGAGTCGTGAGTCATTGTTGCTCTATCTCTTTCAGGATATGACTCAGTGGCTGATCGAAGTTTCCACCCATCCATATCCTCACATCACTCTGATACATGAAGAGCTGCGAGAGAGCATGATACGTGAGCCATGTGGTCGTCGACTTACCGTTGGTACCAGTGATAGCGATGATCTGGAGATGTCCTACTCGTCGAGGAAAATGACCCTGTGCTCTCAGACGAGCGATATAGGTCAGCTCACTGATGATCTTGGATCAGAAGTCCTGATAGAGTCGATGACTAGGCTTGATACCTGGTGTAGCGATGATATCAGTCGCTGTCTCGAGACGAGACATATCTGCATCGGCATCATCCATCTGGAAGTAATGTACTTTCAGATGATCGAGTAAGGCACAGAGTGCACCCATTGCTTTCCCTTTCCCATAGATCACCAGTGATGACATATCGAGCGACGAAGACTAAAACAGTAAGCATTGACAGATAACGAAAAGAACAATGGGAGTGTAATGAAAACTGATGCTTTTACAAGAGAAAAAAAATCCCACCGCAGAACGGTGGGAAGCTCTCGGGAGGCCGAGAGCTTAGTTGGAAGGCAAGTGATGGTTGATGAGTCGCCTATAGACTCTTAAGAGCCAAGCGTCATTTAGTCCAAAGGCAACAGCGAGCACCAGTCCCGCCGTAATGTAAAGGTAAGGTACCCAGCCGGGCACTGGACCTATCATGACAATGCAGCTAGCCACTAAACCAGCTAACCAAAGGAAGACTAGTGTGATCTGGTTTCTAATCTTTTGCCAATCTCTTTTCATAGTCAGTCGAACATCCCATCATGAAACCCATGACTTCGTTTCGTCCTCCTACATACAATAGTAATGAAAAAAAAGAGATGTCAACACTTTGTGAAAGATTCTTTTCTGCTCTCGTTTGCATATCACTAGCTATATCATTATAGACAAGAGATGATGCACTTTCTCCACTATTCCCCATCTCCTGTATGTTCCCCCTGACAAGGGGGACGCGGCGAAGCCGAGGGGGTTTGTAGACAACCGATACTCATCCTCCACGGACGAGGAGGCTCCTCTACATCACGAGAAAAAATCGGCCAGTGACTCGCTGATGCCTGACATGAGGTACGGATTCCTGATCTCGCTGGCCATGGCCAGACTTCCCTGCCTCATGCCTATACGATAGATGATTATACTGCCGATGTTATTAGTTTTATAGAGAATGAAATTAACAATCCAAAATTCAAAATTCAAAGTCCAAAGTCCCTGATTCTTATTGCCCACTCCAACGGCGGTCGTATCGCTCTCCATCTCGCAGCGACACATCCCGATCTCGTGAGTCAACTCATCCTCATCAACAGTGCCTGAGTCGATCTCTCCTATGATCCCTCTCGATACAGGACGATCAAGAGGGCCGTCCTCCCACCTCTTGCGAAGCTATGTAAGAAGATATTCTCCCCTCTCCTAGCGAAGCGTGAAGGAGAGGGGTGGGGGGTGAGGTCACTCTATCGTCTCCTCGGCTGACACGATTACCTCGCTACCGCACATGATAGGAGTCTGAGAGAGACCTTTGTGACGATGCTCCACACATATATTGAAAACGACATGACAAATATAAATACGCAGACTATCCCAACGACCCTGATCCGATGATGACGCGATAGCTATACTCCTCTCCGACAAGGCAAACGCATGCATCATCTCATCGCCTGATCCAAGCTGATCGTGTATCCACATGAAAAACACGGCATCCATCTTCATAACCCCACTCTCCTCATCAAAAAATTAAAAGAACTTATCACCACAAGATAAAATCTCTCAGTCTCTCATTCATAATTCTTAATTTTTAATTCTTAATTTGTACTATGCCCTCTTCCAATGTCTCCGCCATCATCGCTCAAGAAAACCCTGAATTTCAGGAAGCAGCAGAAATCTTTGATGCACGAGGTATCATCGGTATCGTCATCATCGTCTTCTTCGAGATATGTACGCCGATCGGGGTGCTCTTCCCGACCGATGCGATCATCTTCGTCGCATGACTACTCTATGGTGCGACAGGATTTCCTGGATCATTTGTCGGTCTGATCGCCGTCCTCCTGATCCCTGTCATCTTGGGTAATATGTTTGGCTACCGATATGGTGAGAAGCTAGGCAACAAACTCAGCACGATGAATGATACATGGTATTTCAAGAAATCCTATATCGATGTCGGTCGTGGCTACTTCGATGAATATGGCAATCGTGCATTCTATATCGGGACATTCCTCAGTATCAGAAGTCTGATCCCACCTATTGCTGGCATCCTCAAACGACCTCGATGGCAGTTTCTCATCCATACCAGTCTGGCGGGTATTATGTGGCTCACACCATTGATTGCGATCAGTTATAGCATCACTGCCTTTATCCCTGGTGCGAGAGCATACATCAGTGCCATCACCATCATCGTCGTCCTTGTCCCGCAGTTGATAGCTATATGGAAACTCGTCTGACCCAAGATACGCAAATATAGTGGCAAGATACAGCAAGCATCAGGACAGATAAGTCAGATTAGCAATGAACTCAAGCATGTCGGTAGCGAAATGCTCAGCGTCGCTGCGGCGATCATCCATGATCAGACTCCTGTACTGCAGAGCAATGATAAAAAGACCCTCACTACTGTCCTACTCGATGCAGTCTACTGCGTCATCACTAGTGATGCGGATGCGACACTATCATCATTCATACTCAATAAAGAACTAGCTGACTATATCGTACATTTTGGTCTCAAAGTGATCGTCGTCACGAATGCCAGTGACAACAAACTCCTGAAGATCGCAGATCTTTTGCGTCCCTATACAGAACAGAACGAACCGCATAAGAAATGGGAAATCTGCTCCTATGCGAACAATCCTCCAAAATCAGATCCGCAATACTTCCGTAATGTGATCGCCTATTACCAACTCGATCCAGAGACAGTGCTCTCTATCGATCACGACCAAGCAAATCTCTCTGCTGCTCAACAAGCAGGAATCATAAATGCAATACTCTATAGCGATAATATGAGTTTAGCCAGTGCAATGGCAACAAAAACTAAAGAGTAATACATAACAATTTAATATGTAATGCTATAATGATACTCTCGCTTCTGCTCATAGCCATCATTCTCATCACTGCCAAAGAGACCGTCTTCTGGGCATATATTCTCCAACTCAAAGAATACAGACGAGATAAGCTGAGAGAGTACTTCAGATCACCACAAGGTAGGGCAAGTACTTTTAGTAAGAAATACATAATCAGAATTATACTCTTTCTAGGGCTTATACTAGTCTGAGGATTGATAGAAATTAACGCAAACAATTATAATGATGTCTTTTTTTCTCTTGCTTCTCTTATCATCGTTGCTGATGGATGTCGATCATGACGATCACTCATCAGATGAATCAAGAAACCTGACCCAACAAAGAGGATGATGTTGATTATAATTACTACTACACTTATCAACATAGCCATCATCGGAGCAATCATTGTTGCCATTATCATGATGTATAATCAATTTGATAGCGATGAGTTTTTTGTCACCATCTATGATATTTTCAGACGATACATTCTCCCCTTCTACGCTCTGCAATCCATCCCCCGACTCCCCCTCCTCATCGCCCATCTCCTCATCCTCCCTCTCAGCATCTATCAGAAGAAGAAGATTCTCTGACAGGCAAAAGCATATATCGCTCGTCAATGACGAACCACCATCGGTATCAGTGGAAGCTATGGGAAGTCATCAGTGAAGATGTTCCTCGATGCAGTCCTCAGATCACAGTATCCCGTCCTCACCACTCCCGGCAATGTAAATACGGAGATAGGAATTAGCCAGTTTGTGCTCACAGAGTGAGACAGTCAGACAGTCAGACAGTGAAACAGTGAAAGCGGGAATAATTCAAAATCAAAAATTCATAATCCAAAATCTCATTTTTTTATCTGCGAAATGGGAACCTATGCTATCGGTGAGACCGCTATCATCGGCGATATCGTCAATCATCACTATGGTTTCCTCACGGGACTCAATAATCAGCATATCGATCTCTTCGGATCACTAGCAAACGCAATCACTGCCGAGAGCGAGATCCTGATCAATCTCCGCCGCGGCGGCGGTACTATCTATGCCAATCGAGACGACCCCCTTGTCAGATCGGTCTCTTTCGCATGAGTCACACTGGTGAGATATAGTATCACTAATCCAACCGCTGATATATATATATCCGATATCATCGGACAGCCATGAAACTATAGCTTCACTTTCCATGACAAGAGACTCGGAACTAGCGATCACCAACGAGGAACTATAGTACAAACCAATGTCCTCGGTAGACACAATATCCTCAATCTGGCAGGAGTCATCGCCTGTGCCCTAGATCAGGAAATCTCACGAGAAAACCTACAAACGATCATCAAACATATCGGAGAAAAACAAAAAACACTTCATATCTCCATTATACCAAATCACCAACTCACTAATTCACCAAATATCCAACTCATCGACGATACCTACAATATGAACCAACATGGCGTCAAAGCATGACTCGATCTCCTCAGCGAATACCCGACCAAGAAAGTCGTCGTCATCGATGAAATCATCGAGCTAGGATCAGAGAGTGAAGAAACTCATCGTCAAATCGGACAGACGCTCTCTCGTTACGATCTGGATCTCATCATCCTCACTGGCAAGAATTATGGGACATATATCGCAGCAGGATATACAGGCAAAGCTCTCATCATACAAAGCTTTATCGACTGACCGGCGACATGTCTGGATAGTATCAAAACACTCGATACGGATGTCACGATTATCTTCCTCGGAAGATGAACACAAAATCTCTTGCAATTGCTCAAGAAATAATATATAGTCTGTCTAGTTACTTTTGGTACGATATAAGTTTAGTTATTCTCTTATTATTTGTCCGAGTACGATTTTATTATTTTTTTTACGCATTATGGCTCAAATCGATCCAACAAATTTATTTGTTACGAATTTCTCATGGGGGAAGACTGTCGAAGACATGAAAGAACTTTTTGCTCCATACGGAGAATTTGATGTTCTTAAAGACTTCGAAGGTAATGTCAAAACCGATCAGAATGGTAACACTATGCCTGCTGTCACACTTATCATGGACAAAGAAACAGGAAGAAGTAGAGGTTTCGGATTCGTTAAATTCGTTAACGCTGATGACGCTGCTAAAGCTTGTGCAAATGTCGAAGATGGTGGTCTCAATGGTGCTGAAGTTGATGGAAGAAACATCGCAGTTGTCGTTGCAAAACCAAGAGAAGAAAGACCTGCATACGCTCCAAGAAACAACTACTAATAAGCAGATATATGCTCATATGTTATTTCGTCCTGTCATTCGTGACAGGATTTTTTTCAGAATAAATCAATCCTGAGCTTGCAAATACGCAGTGAGATAACTATAAAGAGTGTAACTTTTGTTTCTCTCTAGCTGCATGCAACTTATCAGACACAATGATGCTCAGACACGAAATACCTGGATCCATGAC
>CAZBFX010000023.1:0-13519 GCA_964491325.1 uncultured Candidatus Peribacteria bacterium | reverse complement strand
AGACATTATGATATATGGATATATAAAAAATCGTTAACACCATCTATATCTATTCGCCAGGCAATATGCAAGAGAAAATAACAACATTCCATTGCAATAGAGGTGATATGACATTACAAAGATAGCAATTATTTATCTACTTTCTTTCATAGACATGAAATGCTTGCGTACTTTTTTCGTTACAATACTTGCCATCTGTACTTTCTCATTACTCTCTGCCCACGCCAACAGTATCGGCGAGATAGAAATGCGTTTTTGCAACACTATCACAGGACAGGACACGAAAGAGCTACTACTCACAGGCGAGTCACAACAAGCCATCCCTCTCTGCATCGCATTATATAATAAATCCACTACAGCCACATCGATCAGCATCAACTTCGTCGATGGGACGATCACGAATGATGGGAGTAAAAAGAAAGCCTGTCTCGAAGAATGAACCAGGCAAATGTTTGGACAATATGTCACATGAATACAGACACAAACACCATATACACTTGCATGAAAGAGCTATCTTACCCTCACAGGAGACATCGTCTTCCCTGCAGGCTATGTCGGTGAAGTCATAGGCTGTCTCACCTACGCTATAGATGACCAACAACAAAAAACATGAGCAATCAATGTCTTTGTTCGTAAAGCAAATATTATCATCGTATCGCTGAGTGGTGAGATTCACCGTGCTATAGATTTCCTAGCAGCGACATCATGATCCTCATATGCGGACAACCTATCGACCAATCCCCAAGTCATGATACATCGTGATGAAGACGGGCACTATATACTCTGATTTTCTCTCATCAATAATGGTAACATCACCGAATCACCCACCCTGCAAGGGACTATAGAAAACACACGATGACGATCGCAGGATCTGGACATCACGAGCAAAGAGATAGCTGCATGAATACAAAGCGACTATACACACGACATACAACTCCCTCGATATGGTGGCACATACACACTCACGCTCTCTGGTCACAGCCTCCCTATATTTCTCCTCCCAGACAGCAGCCGTTATGTCGATCATACTGGAGCGATAGCTATATATATGACGACCAGCTTCTCCGCAGCTTGGGATATAGCGAAGCTAGATCCGATGACACTGATGATCATACTATGATCTATGGTACTCGTAGCCATCATCTGTCTCATCATAGTATCGAGAAAACATAGGAAGAGAAGATTATCTGACAAAACAAGAGTGTCCTCATCGACATCACAGCGTAGAGCTCGCATCACGAGAGCCACATCCACGACGCCTGCGAGCAGAAAGACGAACAAAACAACAGCCACCACTATGCCCAAAGCATCGAGCAAAAAAACAAGAAAGCCAACAGCAGAGAAATAACAACATCTCATGATATATAGTAAATAATATATAAGTCACTATATTACGATGTCTGTGTGGCGATTATTTTGACGAATATCGCACTATCTCTATACTCTCACTACTTTATTATTCGAAGGGTATGACAAGATATGTGTGATGAATAGGAATAAGCATCTGAGCGGTGATAATGTCGCTTTTTTGTCGATCATTCCTTTATGCACAAAACACTAGTATCAACCTCTCTGTACACTATGATATCACAGGATCGATCGTCACGACATGATCATTGCTCCAAAGCGGGTGATATAGCTACAGTTCATGACAGATGGATATCTACGCTCTATCGAGTACATCAGGGACGATCTATCGGACAGTACAGTGATCATGATGAATATGGTCAGGTAGTCAGTCCATCACGTGATATACATACATACCTGGAATCGCAACGACAGCGACAGATGGCATATATACAGTATGATGATATCTCGAGAGTCACAACCATGGATGGTATCTACTCGAAGACAAAACTATCATCATCGATCGTAGTGGACCATCATGATTCACTATGACACAGCAACGCTACACCACCAATGTCGGCAATACTATCATACTCAGCCGATCGACATGATACGATCATGGTATAAGCTGAGCCATACAGTATCGCTATGTTATCAGCTGAATAAGCCCATCAAACACGTGAACATCAGTCGTTATCCAATCATCATCGACACAGAACCCACTCAATACCACCATACTCCCTATCGGGTCATATACATTATCAGTGTCAGCCTATGATCGCTTGGGTAATGGCACTACGCTGACAGGGATGACTATCACACTCAACCCCACCACTACTCCTACGACATGAGTACTAAACAACAATAACAACCCGCCTCCAAGTGACAATACTACCGTGCTCATGAGGGATATATGTCTCTGCGGAGATTATTCATCGAGCTATTATGACAGACGCTGTAGTGCCGATAATGTGCGTGAACAGCTCTATATGAATGCCTACTGCCATAACGGATGAACAGGCGATGCTACGATCACCGCATGAACTCAGTGAACAGGACAGACGTGAAATACATCTATCCCATGAGTCGACTATATCAAAACCGTCATCGGAACATTATGATCCCATGCAGATCATATCACCTACACACAGTACAACAAACAAGAGATTCTTATAAATCAACATACTACTAGACCAGCAACATGAGATAAAGATGTACTCAGTTATAGCATGTCTCGTCCTGAAGAATGACAACTAGGCAAAGTCACACTCCTTATAGATAGCCTGAAAAGCGTTCTCCCATATTATGGCGTCGATCAGTCAGAAGAGTGATGATACAATGGTACCATGTGTTATGCGAATGGAAGACAATCATGAGAAGAAGCAACATTATTCGAGATCATACGGTGACGAATACTATGGCTACAGTACTGTACACGAGGAGGATATCTATTGATAGGCATTCTCATGGCTATATTATTAAAACATACGAAGATATATTATTACAAGGATCATGACCATATGATCCTCTCGCTCAATCAACAAGAAGAAAGAGTTTCACACATACAAAGAAAAAAGTCACAAAAAGTTTGACAAAAAAAATAAATATACTATAATCTATCGTTCTATCAAAAAACACTTTTATCTTTCTCTTGCTATCACTATGAACAACAAAGTCATCATCGGAACAATCGCTATCGCTGTATCAGCGGTACTGGGCATCTTTTCCCAAAACATCAATCAACATGTCAACGCCGCTGACACGACTGTAGATCTTACCATCGATCCAGGCATCATCACTATCGGTAGTACAGGTACATTCTCATTGGGCTCGACAATCGTATCGACCGTCACACAAAATGTGAGCAATACATTCTCTGCAGGTAATGAATTCTTCGTCCAAGATCTCAAATGATCCAATACAGGATATTATACGACATTGCAAATCTCCACTATGACATGAGTAAATACATCAGCTACCATCCCTGCGGCAAATCTTGCTATCAGCGTCTCGAGTAATAGTACAAGTCTCATGGCTGGTACGGCAAATACCAATGTCCTTGCAAACTTTGCGAATACACTCACATCACAGACTGCACTCAACTCTCCTATCACATTCATAGAGAGGAAAAATGGTGCTAATGCAGGTAAAATCGGTCAATATGGCGTCTTGCCCACTATCCATGCGACCATCCCTGCATTCCAAGCAGCAGATAGCTATACTGCGACATTGACCTATACACTCTATGATGTCTCCAATGCATAAGCACATCATCATAGAATACAGAAAACATCTCCGTTGTGGAGATGTTTTTTTATCATTCATTTAGTCTCTCCTCGTACCAAGCAATCTCAATAACATCAAGAACAGATTGATGAAATCGAGATAGAGTGTCAACGCACCCATGAGGGCATTCTTTTGCATACTCTCGTCATCGTGGTCAGAAAGCATACTTTCTTTGATCTTCTGTGTATCATAGGCAGTCAGTCAGACGAATATCAAGACTCATGCATAACTAATCACCAACGTCAGCGTGTCATTCGTCCAGAAGAGATTGACGACCGAAGCGATGATCAATCATACCAATGCCATCATGAGGATATTACCGATCGATGAGAGATCCGTCTTGGTGACATAACCATAGAAGCTCATCACGGCAAATGTCCCTGCCGTCACGAGAAACGTGGATGCAATCGATGACATCGTATAGATCATGAATATCAAGGACATCGTCACGCCATTGAGCACAGCATAGAGGAGAAAGAGAAGAGTCGCTGACTGCGATGAGAGTTTGTGTATCGATGCAGAGAGATACCAGACGAGTGCGACCTCACCGATCAGTAAACCATAGAAAAGAATAGAATTACTCATTAAGAAAGTAATCATATCGGAATTGATAGCGACGCCTCGTGCTATGACTCCTGTCAGTGCAAGTCCTCCTGCCATCCACATATAGACTTTGGACATGAGGGTAGATTGTGTATCAGTGTGGTGTATCGTGTCGAATGTGTGCATGATAGTGAGATAATATATAAAGCAGTGAATATATACTGATAATTAGCTCTTTCTGCAAGTGCATTTATTAGGATGACACACAAACTGCGAGTATCTGTAGTATAATCCGAAAATAACAATCTAAACATCAGCGAACGACCGGGTCCCTTTGGGAGGGAGAGAGCTTCATATCATGTATAAAAAATCACTAACAATACTAACTCGCTTTGTGTGTCTTGATCTTTTGCCTACTTTTGTATCAAGACAAAAGTATGGTCTCAGCGAAGCGTCTTCATGTATTTACATTATCTTTAAGACAATCTTTTTAAGTCATATCGTTCTCTCAAGACTGGAATCAAAGCATCGTTTACTAAACCACTAAGAGACTCCCCTCTCGCCAGAGCATCTCTCACCTGCGTCGCAGAGACGATAGGAGTCTCACCACTCCAGCGATCGACGATACGGATCTGTCTCGCATCATCGACAAGTCGACTCACCTCCTCCTCTGCCCCTGCTCGGAATACGATCTGATCCCTCGACGCGTCAGGAAAATAGGTTTGAATAATTTCATCAAGCTTCTGCAATCGCTCTGCATCAGTCGGATAATCAGGCAACGGAACGATACGCAGATCAGGATAGAGCATCCTCACAAAACTCTCTCTTTCTGTATATGAAAAAGGATTACGATCTGACAGAATAGCATCACTACTGCCTATGATCAAGAGACAGCGATCTCCATGCTCTTCGAGCATACGATCGATCACCGCTTCATGTCCGAGGTGGAGAGGATTACATCTGCCTATGTATATTCCGATAGTCTGCATGACGGATCACTAAAGTAAAAAAGTATCATGAGTATAAAGATGACCCTAACTCTCTGCAAGATAATTTATCATTCTAGTAGCATTAGGACCATCTTTCTCCATTACGAATATAGCCATAGCATTACTTTCTACCATAAAGTATTGACTTACATATGCTAATAGTTATAATAATATCGTACGAAACTTTTATATAGTTCTTTTTTCTTAGCTATGTCAGGTAGAGACTTACAATTTCTTGATTCTCTTGTTATCGCCGCTTCATCAGATGATGGTGATTCTTCAAAGAATATACAAGTCATTATTGCCGATACTACCAAAAAAAAGCTCTTCCAAGAACTCACATCGCACATTCTCAGTCCCTCGGGTAAAGCAACGGAAACGACTAAAAAACTTATGACAGATCTCTGACAATGATTAGAAGCATGATGGATGGATAAGATAAAAAGAAATGCTTCTCTCTCGCCCGAACAACAATCTTTTCTTTCTCTCATAGCAAGTGAAATAAATGTTATTAAGTCAGATACTATTACTTTAATTTTCAATTACAACCTATTCATTGATATACTCTTTACACTGAAAAGCGATAACATACTTTCTCACGAAGGTTATCTTCTCTTAAAAAAACATATACATGACTATATTCATGCATATATAAAGCATCTACAGACTCTTCCCTGTATACCTGATAATCTCCTCCAAGACAAGAAATCGTATAATGCAGAAGAAGGAGAAAAATACACAGAAACAATAAAGGAGATAGGAGATACATGTAGTAGCTTATCACAATCATTACAAGATAGAACAGAAGTTATAGATAAGGGAAAGACTAATACAAGTGATATCATAGGTATCATAGCTGATCTCTTTCCTCCTTTGACTACTAAGCTTATGAGTCTCGAAGAGGAGAGAAAAAAACAAGAAAAACAGAAGCAACTACAAGACAAAGTAATACAAACAATGGATGCTCTTCTCAACCAAAAAAAAGAAATAAGCTTACCCACCGAAGAAGTAATAGATGCCATGCTCAAGACCGATAAATCTCTGCTAGAGATAATCATCATAACGTGTCTCATTGCCTTTCCCCGAAAAATACCCTCTCTCTGTATATTACTGCAAAAATATAGCATAATGCATCCAACGGAGAAAGAAAATATCACAAAGTTAAAAGAGATACTTTCCCAGCTTATCAACAAAAACTCTCTTCTTGTCCAAACAGCAAAGAGCACCTATATAGAACAAATAAAAGATAGCACGAGAAAGAACTTATCCGATCCTAGTTTCTCATTACAACACCATACAAAAAGCATAAACGAAACCTCACAACTTATACACTACATCGATGAATCAGCAAATAGCATAGACTGAAAGAGACTACTGCACATGCCGGAAATAGGCGAGACAATAGGACAGCTAGCAAAACTAGCAGGGAAAGGCTATGCAGCTAATGTGCCTGTAGCAGAGGCTAGTGATATACAGCTCTCACACTATAGTACTATCTATCGTCAAGAAATAAAAAAAACACATCTGATACAAGATCGTATCACTACTATAGATCATAGAACGAGTCAAGAGTCATGTTTCTTACAAACATCTGATACAGTAACACATATATATACATCGAAAACGGCACCATGATGTGTGATTGTGTCTAAAAATGCTGATGGAGATCGCTTTCTCACCGTCTATATGTATGAAAATAATACTTTCAGACCTCTCAGTCTCAAAATATGACTCTGATCAGGAGAAAATACTATCAAACACATCGCTGATACAATAGTTTGGATAGAAAGCTCGTGCAATAAGAATTTCCTCAAGTCCTACACTATCGGGGCTAGCCAGATAACAACTCTTCTCCAAACACAGGATACCATATCAGCTGATACAGAATCGAATCTCTACAAGAAAGGTGATGTCTGGTATATTGTCAAAGGGGAGACCGTGGATATGGATCGCTCATATACCCAAGCCCTGGATCGTCTCGAGGAATATAGCAAGAGTAAAGTAGTTACCACTTCCGCTCTCCAATCAAGCGTTAGTACAACAAGTATTAGTGTCTCTCGAGGTACATCGACACGAACGAGATCTATGCCCGACCATGATACTATCCTCTTGCACGATATCGCCGTATCAGGACAAGAGATTATCGTGACAGTACTCACATGACTGTGAAAGATCTTTCAACGACACATTGATAAGACCATCAAGGATAATATGATACTTGATGCCTCAGCAGCAGCTAGATATCGAAAATTAAAAAATCTCCAATAATAACTTGACTTTGTTGCATAAATGATTATAAACAATTACGACTGAAGATCATTAAAATCTCAATTATATCAATAACAGGGAATTTCCCTAAAATTTTTACAACTATGAGCGTTAATTTGGAAAAAGGGGGTCGCCAAACCTTACAAAAAAATGGCGAAGGAGCAGGAAGTTTTACGATCGGTCTTGGTTGGGATACCAGTCACTTAAGTGGCGTGGATTTCGACTTGGACGTGTCGGGATTTCTTTTGGGACTAGATGGGAAAAGCGACCATGAAGGGAAAGGTTTCTTGTTCTTTAACAACAAAGACCTTTTCAATGGGGCCATCATCCATTCTGGCGACAATCGTACTGGCGATGCAACAGGCGATGATGAGTCTATTATCATCGACCTTAGCAAAATCGATCCACAGAAAACACCCAAGTTTATCGTCTTAGTAACAGTTTATGATGCTGCTGCAAGACGACAAAATTTCGGGCAAGTAAACAATGCATACGTTCGCGTATTGAACAACTCTGGAGTCGAAGTCTGTAAATATGATTTGACGGAAGACTTCTCAAGCGTCTCGATGGTTATCGTCTGCGAAATTTACTACCATGCAGCGACAAGCGAATGGAAGTTTAAAGCAGCAGGTGAAGGCCAAGCAGGAGATCTATCTTCTATGTGCAACCTCTACGGTGTCAGTGTATAAAAACCTGAACCGGGAGTGACGATTTTGCGTATTGCACTATCGTCACTCCAACCCTACAAGTATATTTTTAAATTTCAATTTCTCAAAACTCAAAAGTAAATTAGAATGTCCTATGGCAATTAATCTCTCAAAAGGTCAGGCTATCAGCCTCAAAAAGGGTGGAGATAGCTCAGCACTGAACAAGTGCTTTGCTGCACTCGGCTGGGATACAGGAACCTCTTCCATCGACTTGGATGCAAGCGTTGTATGCTTTGACGAAGAGAAGTCCCTTCTGGAAAGCGAGACTGTCTGGTATGGCCACAAGGCTAATGCCAATATGTCAATCAAACACAGTGGAGACAACGTCACTGGTGACGGCGAAGGCGACGATGAGGTGATCGAATGCGAACTCTTCAACATCCCCAAGACCGTGAAGTACGCGGTCGTGACCATTTCCTCCTACAGTGGGCAAAAGTTCACGACAGTCAGAAATGCGTTTTGCAGAGTAGTGGAAAGCAAAAACAGAAGTGAGGTATGTCGTTATGAACTCTCCACCATGGAGGCAAAAACTGGCATTATCGTAGGAATGTTTGTGCGAGAAGAAACTGGGTGGCAGTTCAAGGCCATCGGGCAATTCGCCGATAGCAAAACCTACAAGGATTTGGTGCGGCCGATTCAAGAGCTCCTATAACGCACACATGAAACAAAAACAAAAGAAAAGTGATATCTTCAGTCGTGTGAAAATCACTAGAAATTTGTACCTTCGTTATGGATTCGCCATAACGAAGGTTTTTCATTGTGTAAAAACTTACAAAGTATTTCTCATACTATTATAAGAAATATAATACTACAGACCTTATTCTACCAAAGAATACTCTATGATAATAGGAATAATGTATAGCCTAATAAGTTTCCTTTCTCTGCAAAAGATCCACTATATCAGCATAGAGCATAGCATATTCATTTTTTCAGAGTTTATTTCTACTATCTGGAGCCATAGATGGAAGCAGTCTCATCAATCCATGAGCAAGCAATACATTATGATAGGACAGATAATGGGGAAAATATTTCTTTAAGGCACTGAAGATCTCTTCTTGAAATACTTCTTTCTTTTTTGTCGGTATTTGTGTACCATGCACTATCGTACATCGTGATGTATACTGTTGAAATACTTTCGCAATATCTCTCCGAAAATGAGGAAACTGAACAGGAATAAAATCAATAAGCCATACTTTCTCATCCTCTCATATAATCATATTATCCAGATGGAGATCACCATGACATAAAAACGATGCATTACCAGAATCTGTATCAATGCCCTCAAGCTTATCTCTGAATAAGTGAACAACTCTTTTTGAAAGTGAGAGCTTCTCACTCTTCTGATCAAGTATAGTGAGTAAGTGTGAATGATAGGAGGCATTATGTACTGTTTTTTCATAACTAAGATGAGACGATCAGAAGTATTGTAATACACCAAATACTCTTTGTGCATAACTACGTATAATATGTGCATCTGACGATGACAATAACAGACTCGTTAATAGATTTCCTTGAATATAGGGCATAATGATTTGATATCTAGTCTCATCGAGATATCCCTTCGAGAGAATAGGAGGAACAAAGAAATGTATATTATCATGAGTCATAGAAAAAAATTCCTGCTTCTTTCATTGTTCCTCTAAACGAGGTCAACCAACTTTTGTAATATTTCCTGTTTCATTACGCATAATTATGTCTCAGGACATGCCTGTCAATTCTCATGAATATTCCATAACTCTTTATAATAGTAAAATCTATTATGCATCTATCAAAGAAGAGGTTTGTACAAAGTCACGAAGATAGGCAAGATTTACCGCTAATAATGGCTCACTCTCATAACCGCTACCAATCGCACCATCGAGAAGATCACGACAAAACTGTTCACTCTGACGACGGATAAATACTTTAAATTGTTCAAACGGTTGTTTCAACATTAATTTAGCGACCCTCGTATTGAGGATAAATTGGTCCATGGGGTCAGAAAGTATACTTTGCAAATCAGCTAATGTCTGGATTGAGAATTCATTAATATATGATTCAAAACGAGGATGGACATCTGTGCTCACAAGTTCTGCATATGTTGTATAAACGATATCATTCAGTATTCCATTATTTTGAAAGACACCACGCATTCTCTTTTCATGAGTGCCTGTTATCTTGATGTCATCAATAGCAACGACAACTTCATGTTCATGAATCACTTGTGGATCTAATATAAAACTATCAGTTCCTAGAAGATTATTTCTTTCGGCTTCTGTCATAGACCCATAATCTTCCAGATGAGATTCACGTCTTTTTATAACTTCTGGTCTGATGCTCTGAGGACCTAGCTCTGCCTGTATAGAAGATATAAATACTCTCATAAGTGCATCACTCGCTGTAGGTAAATATACAGCAGGACTACAAAATACAACAAGAGGAGAGATAGACTTTCATCTAACAAACTCTTCAAGAAAAGCATTAGCAGTTTCTTGACCATATTGTACTGCTACTTTTGCCGATCCATATTTAAACCTACTATAATCAGAGGGATCAAAAGGAAGATTATCAAGTGTAGCGATCTTATGTTTAGAAACGAAGTATTCCGCCATAGATAATAGAGTATATAAATAAAAGTAAATGGTTACAGACGTTTTAATTTATCTAAGTTTAGGTCAAGATATGATCAGAGTATATCTAGATTACGTTGGAACGCACTAAAGGAATTATATCTATTGCCAATAGATGCATAGTAAATGTGATAGAGTAGGGACTCTTCTCTTTGAGACATACACCTTTCTATAAAACTTCTCAATTCTCCTTCAGGAGCTTGGAGGATAAACTTTGCTGTTCTAGAGTTTAGACTAAAGTCATCAGCTACGATAATGTCATGAAGATCTGTTAATGTCTGTATACGGCTTTGGTTAAGTTTAGATTCTAATGCTGGTCAGATAGCCGGATTACTCAAAGTAGCGAAGTAGAGAAAGAAAGCATCAGACGTTATTTCTTGCTGCGTGAAAATTGATTGTATCTGTCTCTCATGGGTACCAGTTATCCTGACATCATCGATACAAAGCAATAACCTATTTTCGAAAAATTCACGATCCACATAATAAAAGTCTTGTAACAAAGCTTGGCGTCTTTCTTCGACGTTCATCGCACTGAAGTCATCGCTATATTGCTGATATCTATAAAACTTACTATCCAGAGCAAGAGGCAATTTATTAACAGATAAGAACACATTAAGTCTTTGCATAAAGTAATCTCTAAGAGCATGTGACGCTGTCGGTATATGTTCATATGGACTGGAGAGGAGTACGATTTCTTTAGGTCCATGTTGTTGTATATAATCTACTAAGAGGGGCATAAAACTGTGAAATAGATCATGTCCAAACTGTCTTGCTATTCTTTTACTACCATGTTTAAATTTACTATACTCCCCTGGATCAAAAGGAAGATTTTGTTCATCAGTAATAGTATGAAGTGTATGGGAAGGATAAGTCATTAGATAAGTTTCTTTAATGAACTAAAAGGCATCTCTGGGGTATTTATTAAAAGAGCATGCATGCCATAGTTTTTTGCTCATTCTATATCTGCTTTGATGTTATCACCAACATGCATAATTTCTTCAGGAGTTATATGATTATCATATAATTGTTTAGCATACTCATAAACAAGTTGGAATGCTTTAGTATTAGGTTTTGCAGTTTGTATTTCATCAGAATAAAGCTTGAAATCGAATAAGTGAGCAATATCATGGGCTTTGAGAACTCTTTCTAATGTTCTCCCTGCAGTAAGGCCAGTATTACTGAGTATACTCATTGTATAACCCGCTCCTCTTAATACTTCGAGTGTATCTTTGACTGTATTATCATACAGCGGGGTAATATGCTCCAAGAAAAGCCTTTCACGTGCTTCATAATAGTCTTCAAATAGTTCTAGATCGCACTTTCATGTAGTAGCAGTGAGAATAGAGTGCCATAAAGTAGAGGTCCCTATATCGATACCATAATTGTTTGCTTGTATATCGCAATACTCCTTAGTATCGTCCATAATCTTTTTTATCTCATCACGAGACTTTCCTAATGTATTAAATCTCTTCATTATAAGATCAAGATTCGCATCTCTAAAAGTCTTCGATCATTTTATCAAAGTCTGCCATACATCGAAAGAGAGATGTTTAATAGGTAAAGATAACTCCTCTACTGATCAGGTTACAACAAGAGAATGTTTAATCATCAAAAGGGTCAATGATATGATATAAATATTAATCAATAACAGTTTATAAATATACTATACTAAAATGTCAATAGATTATTATATAATAGCGCAAGGAAGTGTTTGTGTATTCTTTCAATTAATAGTAAATCATAAGAAAAAACACCATTCGCACATTTACGAGAAATGAAATAACATATATCATCACAAGTGCTTATTTAATAAAGACATCGACATAATCATATCAATACAGAATTTCTAAAGACTGTTCCTTTGTCTCAAAAAAAAGTCCAAAAACTCTTGCAAATACAAAAAAATTCCCTATAATAGCACCATACTCGCTTACGTGCTATATATAACAATAGGGAAAATAGAGACAAGAGAAAATAGGGTTTTATGTCTTGTAGAGAAGATAATGAAGCAATCTTTTGAGAGTCTGGAGATATGGCAAAAATCTTTTGCTTTAGCGAAGATTCTATGAAAAGTATTTTATGATAAGGATTTTAGAAACTACAGTTTCCAAGATCAGATCATGAGAGCAACGATATCAATATCAAACAATATTGCCGAATGAGGTGACAGATGATCAGCCAAAGACTATGTGAAATTCCTTTATATTGCCAAGTGATCAGCTGCTGAAGTAAAGAATATGCTCTATATTGCTCATGAATTCTCTTATATATCGTCAGAACAGAAAGAGTCGTTAATTGATATGATAACAATTATTATTGCTCAGATAGGTAAGTTCATCCAATATCTCAAATCAAAAACATAACTCCCCGTTCTCGCTATCTTCTCTATTCTCCCTATCCTTTTTACCCCTTCTACAAACTATTATGTCCAAAATCATCGGTATCGATCTCGGTACAACCAACTCTGCTGTCGCCTATATGCTCGGTGACAGATCAGAAATCATCGCAAACAGCGAATGACTCCGCACGACTCCCTCTATCGTCTATATCAAAGGTGATGAGATGCTCGTCGGTGAAGCAGCCAAACGCAAGAGAGTCCTCGAACCAGAAAATGTCGTCTACGAAGTCAAAAGATTCATCGGTATGAGCTACGACGAAGTCAAGAAAGAATGCGAACGCATGCCCTACAAGACCAAGAAAGGCAAAGACGGATGAGTCCTCATCGTCGTCGATGGCAAAGAGTATAAACCAGAACAAATCTCCGCATTTA
>CAZBFX010000022.1:0-14122 GCA_964491325.1 uncultured Candidatus Peribacteria bacterium | reverse complement strand
ATGAAAGATATAGTCTTATTCGGTATCCAATGATGTGGCAAAGGTACGCAGGCAGCTCTCTTGAGAGAAGCATATCCTGACATGTTTTCGTATTTCGCATCAGGGGACTGTTTCCGTGCATTGAGATCCACGGATAATCCTATCGGCAATTATCTCTCGCATCGTATGGATTCATGACTATTGATCGCTGATGCAGTGACCATGAGACTCGTCGATATGTATGTTGCGACCGTGGCTGATGATGCCAAAGCGATGCTTCTGGATGGCTATCCGAGAAATATAGCCCAACTCGATCATCTTGTCCAGATAGCACAGGACCATAACAGGGAGATCGTCGGTATCTATTTTACTCTCGATCGTGAGACAGCGAAACAACGTATGTTCGGAAGGGCTCGTGCTGATGATACGCCAGACGTTATAGAGGTCAGATTATCACAATTCTTTGAAAAATCAGTTCCTATGATAGAGGCATTTAGACAAAAGTTTCCTCTGATCGAGATCGATGCGACTCCGAGTATCGAGGAGATAGCAGTGAAAGTGAGAGAAGTAGTAGCCTAAAGTTCATAGTTCCTGGTTGCTAGTTCCTAGGATCTCAGAACTAGCGACCCTCTTTATTATCTATTGTATCTATGTGAATAATCGCTATCGATGGCTATGTCGCTACAGGTAAGGGGACGACCGCTCAGGGCGTTGCTCGTCAGTTAGGATTCATCTATCTGGATACAGGAGCGATGTATAGGGCTGTGACACTGTATGCTATCCAGCAGTGACTGCTCGAAGCGGATGAAGTGACCAAGGCTCAGATGATGGAGCAGATAACTATCGCTTTCATTCACAATCCAGAGACAGATCATGATGATATTCTTCTCAATGGTATGAATGTTGAGAAAGAGATTCGTCAGACTGATCTCTCGTTACGTATGAAGACCATCGTCACCTCCCCTGCTGTCCGTCTGGCTTTGAAGGTCATGCAGAGACAGTTTGGCGCACAGGGTAATATCGTCGCCGATGGGAGAGATATGGGGACAGTCGTCTTTCCCGATGCGAATCTCAAGATCTTCCTCGTCTGTGATGTCGAGGTGAGGGCTCAGAGGAGATATGATCAGCTGGTCTCGCAGGGGATCGTGGCAAATCTAGACACAATACGCCACGATATCGCTCATAGAGATGAGATCGACTATTCGGTGGCCAAGGGTGTCAATCGTATGGCTGATGACGCTATCATCATCGATACGACGCATCTGACGATCGAACAGCAGATCGAGAGAGTGATAGAATTATATAATCATAGACACGATAGGGCCTAGCCTAATATGTTTACTCTTGAATCTTTCTAGACAGATAGGTATAATGGATTAGAGTAAATTTTAATCTCTGGTTTCTCCTATGTCCCAGCAAGATATTATCGCTACACTTACTAAGCCTGAGGTCAGACAAAGACTTATGAATGCAGGCATCGTTCATTTATGGCTTTTTGGAAGTTATGCTCGTGGTACGGCTACCGCTGAGAGTGATGTAGACCTGCTCTATGAGTATGATTCTAATAAACATACTCCCTGATCTCGATGACCATTTGGCACCCATGAATATCTCAAAGAGCGATTGCACAAAGATGTCGATCTCGTTAGTAAAGATTTTATTGATGATCGCATCAAAGAAAATGTTTTATCTTCTACAGTAGTTGTCTATTAATGCTTCATCACAAATCATTAGCTACCTATATTGCTTGGATGGAAGAGATGATACAAAGGATAGAACTATATACTAAGGATATGACATATGAACAGTTTGTTCATGATACAAAGACTGTTGATGCAGTGATAACACCTTTGATTCAGATAGGAGAAAATGCTGGTAATATGTCTAAGTTTTATCCTGATGTGTTGCAACTACCCTATAGCGGCATCGTATGAATGAGAAATATTCTAGTTCATATGTATCATAAGATTGATGTGAAAAGTATCCGATATGTTCTGCAAAACGATATCCCTAGATTAAAAGAACTTATCACACAACACAAATGCAATAATAAGTCGGCTTAGTATTAATATTTCATAGATCTCTAGCGTATAGTGAATGTGCTAGAGTTTTTGAAATTAAAACTTCCCTATTTGCTCTGTTCGATACCGTAAAATAACTTTTTACTTTTTCTTGACATGAGGGGGGGGTATCTCTATAATGACCGCGTTACGTAACACAAAAAACAGAAACAGAAGTTTTAAAGCTCTTGCAGGCATTAGTAGGCTGTATGAGTAAAGCTGTCATCACAGTATGATCAAGGATCATACACATTGACGGGGCAAGTCCGCCTGGCAACAGAATCGATCTAGTTTTTTTATGTTTACAATTTATCATTAAGCTTATGAATAAGTTAATTTGGAGAGTATTTCTCTCCACACTGCTTTTCGTCTCTCTCTTTGTGGCAGGTTGCCAGAAGGAGATGATCGATGAAATCAACAGTGATCCGCAAGTTCAACGCATCGCTAAAGGAGACAAGAGTGTCGAGAAAGAACTCTTGTTCCTTAGAGATGTGGAAGGACAAGACTTATCCTACTATGATTATGGAGGCGTTACGGAGTCGGAACTTGATGACTTCAAAGGCGGCGTATATATCATTGGTGGAGATATGATTATACGCAGAAGGGATATTCAGGAAAGGATGCGTATTTACTATAAAGAGCAGTCTAATGTCGGCAATCAGCGTCATCGCAAAGTGACAACGCTGGCAACATCCGGCTCTAAGCTCATCAATATCGTCAATACAAATCCTCCTTTGCCGACTTCTTGGTCGACAGCAATTGCTCAGGCTCGGACGGAATGGAACAACCTAGGTCAAGGTCTGACTTTTACTGTCCAAGCTGGTAATGGAACTGATGTAGTAGGTGCTATCAATGTGCGCTACACCAACTTTACCACAAATCCTCAGTTTGCGGGTTCTAAGTATGCTATTGCGACTGCCTACCCACCCGTATCGGGAGCAGTTCAAAATATGTATATCAATTCATACTATAATGCTGGGGGCTACACTGCTAGTCAGAAGAAGTTCATTGTCGCCCATGAGCTTGCTCATACGATCGGATTTGCCCACACCGATACTTATGAGTATAACGCTATTGACAATGTGCCAGCATTGACGAACTGTCGCGATAATCCTGACCTAAACTCTGTATGGCGTCCAGGGTCGACACCAGTTCCCTCGTGGACTGGATTCAGCTCATGCGATGTAACAGTCTTCGGATATTATTACTGATCTAAATTAGTCTAGTTTTACGTAACGAAATATGGCCATCAACGTTATGCGTTGGTGGTCTTTTCAGAAAAAAAACCTCCCAGATGGGAGGTTTGCTCTTTTAAAATATATTGAGAGTTAATGTGTAATCGTTAGTTTTTGACTTCACATAGCATTACCCTTTTTGTCTAGGAATTTCGTAATATATGCTCATGCAGGCAAAGTTTGTACTATATGACTACTCACCTCCTTTTGGCCCCCAACTCATATAGATCATACTAATGTCCCTATTGTGCTAAAGATATCTATATCATAAACCTCATTCATACCATTAAAGTGCACTATATCACTGGCTGGATTGGGATAGATAGAGATAGTAAGCTCGGCTTCAGCAGCATCAGGAGAAGTTACTGTTGTGTTAGTATCTTTTGCTATTATATCTAGATCTGGATGATTGCTATTTACACATCATAATGCATTATTTGTTACTACACTATATGTTTCATTTACATCTCATCTGTTAAATGCATAATCTGATCAGCCAGCAGGAACTACTACAGGTATCGTAGGACCAATTTGAGGATATGTACACTGGAATGTGTAATTCATATCAATCCCAGTATTATTATTAAGTCTTACTATGTGTTTTGTAGAATCTGGTTGTTGGGATATATCGGTGTATGTTTGGGCATTGAATATTGCTACATTATCTAATCTTGCCGGTAGATCGTTGATTGTAAAAGTATATGTTCAACCTTGAGGTATTATAAATGCATCATTATTGTCTGGTGTTATTGCTACAGATAGATCGTTACTAGTAGTGGTTATCAGGGCAAGAGCAGCAGGAGTGAGAGGGCCATTATATAATTCATTTCCTCATTGTGTAATTATAATAGAAGGGTTACTACCGAATGCTTCTCCAGGACCAACATTTCCGAAAGTAAGATTATATCCATCAGATGTGCTATCTATAGTACAGTTTATAGGTTCTCCATCAACGCCCAAAACTTCTGGCAATGAAACAATCCTCGTTGTATCTGCGGAAGTAGTGAAAGGCATACCTCCCTCGGAGTTAATAAGTAACTGTCAATGTTCGTTTCCAGCAAATGTTGGCGAATATCATCATCGAACAGATGTTAATTCATCTCCTGTAACTACAACATTTCAACCAGTTAGTGTACTTGGATCCCAAGCGAAAGTTCCAGAGAATTGCTTACCATCGGGCGATATAGTTGTATTGGTAGTCATTGCATTGGTTTGGGGAAAATGATCGCTGTGGAGTATTATACTATCTCATGGAGCTACTTGTAATGAAAAATCGCTTTCCACCCATCAAGGATATTGCGTGGAAGGTATCGGGGATGTCATAGACATTGTTTGTCATAGTCATATTTTGTAGCCTAAGAGAGCGGCTGCCGTGATAACTCACAACTTAGCATTATCTACTAGCTTAGTTCAAATTTTTTTTATAGAATTTAATCACATCGTAATACAAATTAAGATATAAAAGAAATATCTCTTTTTAGAAGAGTAACTATTTCCTCTTCTTTTGTCAAGGAAATATGAAGAAAAGTGATAAGAAATTTGCATTTTAGTTTTTTTTGTTTATCATTGAGAAGATATCTTTTAGCTTTTTTTGTTCTTTCTTATGCTACGCTTCTCATCACCTCGCTTTTCTTTCGTTGCTCTCTCGTTTGCCTTCATTGCTGGTATGACGGTTGTGGGGATTGGTCTCGCTCAGCTCACTATCCCGACGACACTGACCAATGCGACAATCTATATCAAAGACCTCTTCGTCTCGACCGATGGGAGTAATACACCAGCTAATCAGAAAATCATTCTGGATGGATCTGCAGGGACAGTGACGGTCAAGAATCTCGCCAATACACCTGTCCTCGGAGTCGATGCGAATGGATGAGTCATCCCTCAGACGAGTACTGCTGTCTATAATTATATCGCTGGGCAAGTATCCTGAGCGGTCAACAGTACTATGGCAAATTATACGGGATTTGTCGTCTGCCCCTATTCGACAGGATGTATCCGGGAGCCTCCATTTAGTGGTAATAATGGTAATGGTAGCGGTGACAATGGGAGATATTATAATCCCAAAGGCGAAGCACCGACCAATACAGGTGTCACAGATATTTACTTTGCCGATCCTGCGATAGCTGGTCCCGATGCAGTGGTGAGGATTGGAATGCAAGATCCAGCTAATAATGGTAATGCTGCGAATTATACCAATACTGACTTGGATGATTCACAACTTATTGTGAAATGAGATATTGAATCAAGATCTGCGATAAAAATTAGAAGTCCTCTTATATCAAATGATAAAGATAAAGTTCCAGTTAGTAATACGAGCTTTTTTAAGGGTGCGATAAAACAATGATTAACCAGCTATGATGCGAGTGCATTAATTATTGACTCCAGTTATAAGTCTGGTTCTTCCGCACCGCTTTCTCATATTATATTTAGATCGGCAAGTTCTACTGTCGCTACAAAGGTTGGTATAAATACTCCCTCTACTCTACTCCCTACCGCCACTCTCGATATAGCAAATACACTCTCGACTAATGGGACAACTACTCTCTCTCTCGACTCGAAAGTAGGGAGTGCTGGTTCTAATGCAAGTGCTGCGAGCATCTCCCATACGAGATCAAACAATGCCTATGATGCGTCGCTCAATCTCGGCACGGTCAATTCATCATTTGTCGCTAGTCAGAAGGTCAAGATCGCATCGTCAGGTGATTCGTATATCAATGGATGATACCTCGGTATCGGTCTCACTGATCCTCAAGTAGCTCTCCATGTCTCAGGTGCAGTCAGAGGAGATGCATACTATTACAACTCTGATCGTAGACTCAAGACAGATATCGCTATCATCGACAACTCTCTCGCTCTCATCAATACACTCCATGGTTATACATTTACATGGAAGGCAGATGGTAAGAAGAGTGTCGGTCTCATCGCACAAGAAGTAGAGAAGTTATTTCCTGATCTTGTCGACACCGATAGTCATGGTTTCAAGTCTGTCCAGTATGGTAACCTGGTTGCTCCGATCATCGAAGCCATCCATACATTGACAGACAAAATAGACACACTCTTTGACGCCTATGTCAGTCAACAAAAGCAGATCGACGCACTAGAAGCAAGGATAGCACGTCTTGAAGCTCTCTCTCCTCATCACTAGTCAGATTATTGCTTTTATACTCTCTTTGTCTTATGATGTCAAAATATATATACTGACTCTTGCTTATGTCTGGATGGGGTATAATGTTCCACTCATCAGTCTGGTCTGTTCAGATCCATACTGATATTCTTCCCAATTCTAGTGTCAGTCTCTCGTATGTGTCGAGTGGTCAACTAGCTGCGATGTCTCTGACGAATCATGCATCACTGAGACAGTTTGTGCCCTATAGCGATACGAATGGTATAGCATATACATGTACACCATCATCCTGGCTCTCGTACCTGTCCAATCCTGTCGGACAGCCGTTGATGTGGTCTGCACCAAGCCGGTGATTGACGGTCTCATGTAGTACGCAGTGTGGTCCTCTCATGCGATGAACTGCCTATGGTGACGAAGCTAATAATGCATACTGTGCAGATGGTTCACCGAAGACATTCGTTGCAGTGACTGGTAGTACAGATAAAATCCATCGGACATGTGGCTCAAGTCCGACACAATGCCGGGCATATAAGTGATGTTTGTTAAGATGAGGAGTTTCTTGACAGGATCCAATAGCATCTACGACTCCCACAAATGGAGGCGGTGATATATTCCAAATCAGGGTAGATCATGATAAAGCTATACAGTTCGGTAATCAATCAGTATGATCATATGGTGATGATGGTATGCTTCGTTGTCAGTGAGGTCAGTTCTACCCACATACAGCAGGTATGGCGATGTCATGTAACACGCCCTTGTGAATTTCGTTTACGTTCGGTCCATATGGGCAGAATATATCTCTGTATGGTTATCATCGAAATAATACTATTACAAACTCTCCTGAATATATTCTTGATACAAGTAATAATGGTGTTGTAGTGTTTAGTGTCCAATCTAGTGCAGCATATTGTGATATGAATGGCTGTCCTGCTACATGGGCATATGACCCATATGACAATGGTGATTGGGTATATGGGCCTTCATTATATACTGCAGGTACATGTCCTTACTCATGATCTATTTCTAGTAACTAATTATTATGTGATTGATAGTATGAACACCCGCCATAGCAATGTATGTGCGGGTTTTTTCTTTTCACTTGCATCACTGCATCCAAATATCTATAGTCTCGTTATGTTTCGAACAACTCGTACTGTCACCTCACGAGCGATCTCATGCATTATCATTGCATGACTCCTTGTCGCATATTATATCCCTTATTATCCATCGATGCATGATCGTTGGATTGTCATCGATAGCGATGTCTCATCGTCGATAGTTTTTTCATGAGTATCATATCGTTTGATCAGACCGACCAGTCGTTTTGCTCTGTGCGACACTATGACATGTGACGAGTGAGATGCTAAGTGAGCAATTCTTTCATGAGGCAAGATCGATAGTACATATAGACAGGAGATGAGTTTCATACATTTGTCGCTCGCGGGTTATGGTATGATAGAGTTCTCGGGATTGTCGTTGTCAGATCAGTGACGATCTATGTCTATGCTGACGCCATCGTGGTCAGGTAGGGTGCTTATTCCTGGTACTTTGTTCACAGGTGATGGGGTCTTGTCACTGACATCATCAGCATATATAGACATGAGACGACTCGGTATGTCGACATCACTTTTTGATAATCCGTATCGTAAAGTCATCATCGATCGACGTTTTATAAGCCAATAGTGTAGTGGTAGCATCACGATCTCCGAAGTCGTTGGCAGAGGTTCGAACCCTCTTTGGCTTGAAGTAATTAAGGTAAAAAAGAATAAAAAAGGAAAAGGAGTAAAGGGAGTTAGGGTAGAGATTCTTTAGTTTTTCTACACATATGAAAACAGCTTTTGAAGATATGATAGTTTGGCAAGAAGCAGAGAAGCTGACTCTCAAAGTGTATCAAGAATTTCAACAGAATAAAGATCGATGATTTAAAGATCAGATATGTAGGGCCAGTGTATCTATTATGAATAATATTGCAGAATGATATGAGAGAACTTGATCAAAAGATAAGATAAGATTTTATACGATTGCTAAATGATCAAATGCAGAAGTAAGAAGTATGTTACATATTGCCTATAAGTTAAACTATCTTCAAGAGGTAGATTATATGATTCTCAAACAGCATACTTATGGAATAGCTAAAATGCTCTATACCTTAATACAAAAACTTACTAAAGTATAGCCTCTACTTTATTTACTCTTCTTCTTTCTCCCTCTTTACTCTTTCTCCCTCTTTTGCCTTCTTCTTAGATTTACTACTTTCCCAACCATACCATCACCAGAGAGCTATACCTATCCATAGGATAAGGATCTGTCCTGGTCAGGATCGAGTGATATAGATGCCATACTGTGTCGTGATAGTGCTGATCCAGAGGAGTATGATGACACATCACTTGACAAGTAGTGCGATGAGAGCGATCGGTCGTGACAGCCACCAGATACTCCCCAATGCTCCCACAATTAGTCAGCCTATAGTGAGTGGTGGAATCATAGCAGCTATGACGATATTTGCTACTACTCCCACGAGATTGATTGTCCCTGTCGATCATAGGAGAATTGGTGTCACCCCAATAGCAGCACCGATACTCGGGACGATAGATGTGACGAGGATGATTGACCATACTCTATGGAGTCGGTCAGCTATCCTCTTTTTAGTGTTAGTGTGCACTGTCGCTGTTTTTTCTTTCTTCATGATCTTCATCGTATCTTCTGCCCAGAGTATCCCAGCCACCGCACAGAAGCTCAGGACGAAACCCAGATCGTGCATGAGAAGATAAGGATTTCGCAAGAGCATCCCTGTCCGAGCATAGGCCAAGAGACGCCAGATCGACACCAGACGACCACTACTGATAGCTAATAATGTGAGTACGGCCATGGTCGTCGCTCTGATGATACTACTGTCATCGCCGACGAAGACTGCATACATGACGACTCCTCCGATCAGTATGGCCTGTCTGAGATAGAATGGCATCCGTCGGAGTAAGAGTCACAGTATCATCAAAACGATAGCGATATTTCCTCCACTGACTGCCACGATATGGATGAGACTACTATTGATAAATTGCTGTTGTCGTTCTTTGCTCATCATCGAGGTGTCACCGATGGTCATCCCTGCGACCAGTCATGCGATGACATCCTGACCATAATACTGCTGGATAGTCTGCAAAAACTTTTGTCTGACCCTGTCCAGTCGGGTGATATGAGAGATGTCGTCCTGGATACTAATCATAGCAGGATAAGAGACTTTCTCGATACTACGCATCCATAGCCATTTGTCATAGTGGAAGATATGACGTCCTCGAGGGTCGGCAGTGTTATTGTCTTGGTCGTTTTGTATGACTATAGCTTTATCATCAGGAGATTCCGAAGGACATTGGAGGCTGAGACAGAGTCTTGGCCGATAGCGACGCTGACGAGCATAGCTATCAGGAGGGATACTCACGACAGAGCCGATGGGTATGTCTTGTGCTATCTGGAGGAATTGCTGTCATTGTTTTGATCCTGTGATTGCTGCGATGAGATATCTATCAGCTCTTTCACGATCTGCGATCACGAATATGGCTTCTTTGTTTTGTGTTATAGATAGATCTCGTCATGGATAGCTTTCTGTCATTCATTGCCATCCGAGTATCCTGGCATCATAGATGATGACAGCGACTAAGCCACATAGCATACCGAGTATCCGTTGGATGATTACACCCCTCTGTCGTCAGTACTGTTTTTGTAGGAGCATATAGATGCTTATCCCTCCTATCATCATGACGACAATCCATGTCAGAGCATGTCGACCTGTCATCAGAGCGATAGCGATAGTCAATCCGAGGATGAAAGACATAGTCCGCGTGAAGAGCTAAAATTCACAATGAGCAATTAGTTTCTTTTCTTCTGCCTATAATTTAACACTTATGATGTATAACTACTTGCATCCCATCTCGAGTCCCCTTTAACACTCCGCTGATACATCATCGTCGATCACGAACAGGACAATAGAGGATGATAAGCATTATCAACCATCCCATTTGCCCTACCAAACCAATTGACCAAAAAAGAAATCTATCTGATCGTCTTTGAGCTATTGTTTGCACTAAGAGTATCCTATGTTTTGATTTATAATATGCTCTTAGGGGGGTGTCGATATAGAATAAGGCAGCTTTTGATCTATTGTAATGATAGTGATAGATGGGGATAGTTGTATCAAGAAAGAGTGATACACCACCTGTCGACATCTGTCATGTCATAATGATGTCTTCATAACTGAAAGGTATACTCTCATCAAAGGGATATTTAGCAAACACTGCTGTCGGTCAGCTGAGACAGTTGGATGAGGCGAAAGTTATAGGAATGAGAGAATCCCGCAGTGAATGATGGGACAGGTGAGAGATAGATGGATTGAGAGATAGGGAATTTGAGTCGCTCAGAAGTCTTTCATTCTTTCATTCCTTTATTCTTTCAATCTCTTCTGTCGTGATCCGTTTTGGTCTACACATCCGATAGGAGAATCCATCAGCCACGACATTCTGTCTGATCTCACTACTCTGTCCTTGATACTGAGTCGGGACGATGATGGCGTCTGGATGATCATCTCGTTGTTTCGCTAACTTCTCTGCAAAGTCATGCTCAAAGCTATTATCATCATCGACGAAGATCATAGAGGGAGTTTGCACGACTTTTCTCCCATAGTTTCTGACATAGCTTGCTCCTTTGCCAACATGGAAATTGCTATCATTATGGATACTGACGATCGTAACTTTGCTATTTGTATCGATACATAGCTGCTCTACCTGACTGCGATACTCGTTTCGTTCGCTGAGAGTAGACGCATGATCTCGCACAATGATGACTGCCGTTGCTGTATATGTTTGTTTGGTGATCGACAACAGTAAGGGTTCGATCGATGTATAGGATCTGTTGCTTGGGATAACGAAAGAGTATGAGTTCATAAAGTTATAAGGTTTATAAAGTTATAAGGTACTGTTGTGAAATCTGAACTTTTAATTTTGAACTTCTATCGTCGATGTAATCAGTTTGTCTATCTTCTCCGCATAGCTGATGGCGAGGCGAGGTCTGTCAAGTATCTGGGCAGGCAGGAGGAAATGAAGTCTCGATCCTACGACAGCGTCTGCATGAGCAAAAAGTGTCACTGACTCCTCTATCGTATGTGCTGTCCGATCATAGATCTCTGATGAGATTCATCGTGATGTCAGAGTATCTTGTCGTTGTGTGTCTTTCGCTGTACAGGGGAAATAGATTACTTTTCATTTGCTCTCTGTTTTGCTCATATAGCTTTGATACCGTTGTTGCATTATCTTCTTGACATCATCATCGAGACGATGTTCGATGAGATTGACGAGGGCGTAGGGAGAAGAGGGTAATCCCGCAGCGAGTGACGGGACAGGTGAGAGATCGAGGGATTGAGAGATATCCTGCGAAGCAAGGTAGACCGAAGGGCTGAGAGATTGGATAATCTTTACTGCGAAGTCTTCATGGAGTGTCAGTCTCTCGCTCTTGTTGACATAGGTTGACACTGTCTGATAGGATATCTGGTCTCTACAAACGACTGCTTCTGCTTTGGGGAGGATATATTTATAGAGTATCTTTTGTCGTCGTTTCGTCGCTTTCTCGAAACCGCCGAGGAGAACATAGGGGCTACTATTGATGGCAAAGAAGTAGCGGAAAAGATAGTTCCAGCCACCATGAAATCACCTCGACTCAGCAAAAAGCTCACCCCCACCGAAGAAATACATAGTGTAGGAGAAGTTGTCTCGCAAGTTTTTGCGATGAGAGATGAAGTGTATTTTTTTCTTTTTACTCGTAAATCCTAGAGCAATACCTTTCTCTGTCATGGCTACATGATGCCTATCCCGCCAGGCCTGCATCCGTTCGCTGTCGGCTACTTCGACATCCAGATCTGTGATCGTCGTATAGTGGATATCTATATAATCGATCACTCATCGAAAGAGGAGTTCATCTCACCGATTACGATAGCCATAAAAACATTTAAGAAAGCCCTTTTTCATCTAGTATATCGTTGTTAAAAATAATTAAAACTTGTCTAGGATAGTCGAAATGCCGTTATGTGCTTCTGAGGAGTCTGTACCGATCGTTGACTACTTGTTGTCACCAGAGGTCACGAGCTACTGTTTCTCGATTTTTTGCCTCATCACTTATTGCTGATACAAGAGCGTGATATCTTTCAAGATCTGTTGTCGAGACTCTATATCCTTGCACAGTCAGGAAAGTCTTTTTGTCTGACAATGCCTTATTGAGCGTTTTATAGTGATTGGTGAGTGATCTGAGTGTAGCGATATCATTGTTCGTTAGCAAGTCGGATGCGAGACGAATATATGCATTAGCAAGTTTTGTTTTGTCTAGTGTATTTTGGCTCGATCATCCTCATGCCATACAGCGGATAGTTTGTTTGTTGTAGATGAGACAGATGTTCTTCGCTTGCTTTTTGAGACTCAGTTGTGATAGATCGATGGCATCATTCGAGAGTGCTTTCATCGTCTCGAGCGATAATGCTGTCGTTGTTGGTTTGTAGGCAGGATGATAGTAGATGACTCATTCTTTGCTTTGTGGATAACAAAACCTATCCTGCTCTTGCCGTAGCTTCGTCTGCGGATTGTAGATCATTAGACTGACACAGGCAGCCTGATTGGTCAACGCTTTGGGTGATGCAAATGATACTATATCGCCATCCAGAGACAGTCATGAGAGACTGATCGATGATTTGCCTACGATGACTTTGATATACTTATTGTTCGTGATGGTGATATTTTTTCCTGATCGGCGGAAAGCAATCTGTTCACTTCTGGCTATATCTTTGCCTAGGGGGTTTGGGAGTATCCATGCGAGACGAAGTTGCGATAATTGAGAGATCAGTTCCGAACTATCTTTATTGCCTGTCGACTTACTTCCTGTCGATAAAGTGTCTACTTTGTCTAACTCTGTCGCTCACGATAGTGGGTCATAACAATAGCTGTCAAAGATATGATTTCACTCCATGAGATCGATACAGCTAGGACGAGAGTTTGGCAGTCATCGTGTGCCGACGAGATGGAGTGGTGTATTGTCTGTCAGCATGCCCGATAATTTCTTCTTGCTTCCTCCATTGATACGGATAGTCAATCTACTGAGATCGACTGCTTGTTGTCCTCCGGTCATCAGGAGGGTAAATGATTCATTGTTTTCATCGCTTCATGGTGGATCATAGATCATCGATCATGAGACGAAGCTAATAGTCCTTTGATTATAGAGCATGTCATTTGTCGGAGTATTGGTATTTGTATTGTTTGTCGGTGTGCTAGGGTTGTAACAATACTCGTCATAGACACGTTCGTCGTAGACGAGAGCGACGCATGTCGCATTACTATTCGACATCTGGAAGTTTCCTATGAGTGTCAGTGTCTGTCATGAGCTTATGGTTCATTGGATGGTCTTGTTTCTCGTCCCGACACGGAGTCTTCGACTACTGAGATTGATTGTTCACGATCCAGCTAGCATCTGTATCGTGACTGACTCATTATGCGTATCATCTCATGGTGGATCATAGACGAGACCCAGGATCGCAAACGATGTGTTGCTCAGTATATCGTCATCGAGTCAGGTTGTTCCTATATTTCATCATGTCGATATCTGTCCACTTCGCTGTCATGGTATAAATGGTGATGGGTTGTCATTGGGGTCATAACAGGCGGTGTCGATGATATCTGGTCCATACCAGAGTGATA
>CAZBFX010000021.1:4900-14268 GCA_964491325.1 uncultured Candidatus Peribacteria bacterium | reverse complement strand
CACACCAACAAATCCCACAATCATCAACAATAATGGATGAGGTATGACTCCTCCTTCTGCGACTGTGAAACAATTCCCTCTCAGACCAGGTAAGGAACTTACCTTCAACTCAAGAGGCAAAAAAATCATCTTCCCATCATCTAATATCTCCTTCAGCTCATTTAATACAAGTGAAAAGATAGCTTGACTGAGTTGTAGTATGGGCACCAAAGTGATCATCTATGCTGACAAAGCAAATCTCGAGAGCGATCCTTCCATCATCCTCTATAATTGTAAGACAGGCACACCATCTCTCTCAGATACCATGGTATCTTTTGATGCAGCAGGGATGACCTATATCGTCGATGTGAAAGATCCATCATGGTATGAATTCGCCACACATATCGTTATCGAAGCGACGACCAGCAACTAAGATATTTTGTTGTCTACTATAGTACTCTATGAAGATCATTTATATCAGTATCTTTCCAGATTTGTTTGAGTCATTCGTGACGACAACACTCGTGAGTAGAGCAGTCCATCGCTGACTGCTCTCTTTCGACTACGTCAATCCGAGACACTTCTGCGATGATAAGCATAGGACGATAGATGACAGTGTCTACGGAGGAGGGCAGGGGATGCTCATGAAAGCACCACCTCTGATAGCCAGCATCAGACACCTCATCCGTAAGCACAAACTCACCAAGACGAGATGATGAAAGAACCCAAACCGACATATCATCATGCCCTGACCATCACCCACGGTCTTCAATCAATCATCTGCACATGCATTACAAACCAAAGATCTCCTCATCTTCATCTGTGGGAGATACGAAGGAATCGATCATCGTGTCTCACTCTGGTTAGACAAAACATACCCTCGTCACCGATCCAAGCTCTCACTCGGTCAGTTCGTTACGCTTGGTGGTGAATTACCTGCAATGACGATGACTGAAGCAATCATTAGACTCATCCCATGAGTGATCAAAGAAGAGAGTAGTCGACAAGACGAAAGCTACGCTGTCGATCAAGATATGAATAATATAGAATATCCCCAATATACGAGACCAGAGCTAGTCGAATGAATGCCTATCCCTGAAGTACTCCTGTCAGGGCATCATGCTCAGATACAGCAGTGGAAAAAGGATCATACCGATCATCTACACGATAGGACTTTATCATCATAACAGCTATAATGTCGTCATTACAATCAGGCATGTCTCGCTTTCTCATCATCAAGACAGTCATATATATGCTTATCTTTGCAGTAGTTATAGGGATACGATTGTATCAAAAATCCGATAATCAAACAGAAAATACATGGCTGACAGCGACATGGACAGGATCGACACAGACGATCTGTCTCGCAAATCAAGAAGAGCGTTGTTTTGATCTCGAGATAGCTCGCACTCCTGCTCAGAGAGAATATGGACTGATGAATCGCACAGGGATGAACCTCGACAGTGGTATGATTTTCGTTTTTGATCATGATGATATTTATTCGTTTTGGATGAAAAGTACTCTCATACCACTCGATATGCTACGAGTCTCATCGACAGGGCAGATAGTCGATATACAGACAGCCCTCCCATGTACTGACGACCCTTGCCCGAGCTATACACCGATCGGTACAGCGAGATATGTTGTCGAGCTGAATGCTGGCATAGCTCAGCTTATGCATATTACGACATGATCTATGCTTCATTTATTGGATAAGTAAATACTTTCTATTCCGCCGATCCACCATTTTTTGTTCTAAAACATAAAGAAGCTATACTATAGAAGTATAGTTTTTTTATACATATATCGACCTATTACCATGGGAAATCAAATGGAAACGCAGAAAATAGGAGAAATAGTAATACATGAGCCCTGAATAAATACTCCTGAGATTCCTTCTGATGAAGGGAATGAAGCAGAGAAGATTGCTCAAGAACAAGCAAAAGCAGAAAGACTTGCTCAAATTTCTCAAGATGAGGTTATTGGAGATTCTGCCATAGCTGCCGCAAATCTAAAAAAACAATATATCACCGACTCAACAACAGCTGAGACAAAAAAAGCCATTGAAGACATAGCAAAAAAAATAGAGAACGAGGAAATTACTATTGAAGAGTGACAGGAAGAAGCAAAAAAAATGCAAAAGTGATGGTTTAGAAGAACAACAGATTTGTTTCATATCACCAACTCAGAAACAGGGGGAATAACGACGGGTGCAAAGATGGTAGGCGTAGGAGCGTTAGCAGCGGGAGCGATAGCACTCTTGGTAAACTGGCGAAAAGGTGATAAAAAAGAAGAATCAGAAGAAGAAAAGGTAAAAAGAGAGGCTGAAGAGAAAGCTAAGGCTCTTGAAGAGGCTAAAGTAAATCAAAATTCCGTAGTTCTTCCTACCAACGCTCCGGCATCTACTCCTGCAACACCGACAACACCAGTAGCAAATACTCCGACAGCATGAACACCAGCACCAACAGATACATGAGCAGAAGAGCATCCTCTTGCTCAAGCACAAGAACATGTCGAACAGGCATCATGATTTGTAGCAAAGGCAAAGAATTTTTGGAAGGAATTATTTGGGTAACTATAACAATACTATTCACTATTTTTATAACACTTATATATTCTCATGCCAGATCAAAAAAACAAAGAACCAATAACATTAGATCATCAAAAAGGTACTCCCATCGCGGGAGAAATATCTATTGATGAAAAAGCAAGAAAACAAGTACTCAAAGATAAACTCATAGCAGATATTAAAGCAGAAACAGATACAAATAAAAAATTAGAAAATCTAGAAAAGTGAGTACATTCATCTACTATAACGCAAGAGGAAGCTGATGCACTTCAAAAAGAAATAGAAGCGACAGCATTAAAGGACCAAATAGATAAATCTAATAATGAAGAAAAACCGAACTTCTTCAATAGACTATGATCAGCTGTACTCTATGATCCATTAAAAATAGATGCAAGTAGTGGATGGAGAACGGCGACATGAGTAGGTATGGTAGCTGCATGATCTATAGCTGCAATACGATGAGCAAATAGATTATACAAATGGCGAAAGTGACCATCAGAAAAAGAGAAACAAGAGGCTGCAGAAAAAGAAAAAAACAAAACATTACGAGATAAAGTCTGGGATACTGCCAAACAAATGGCTAAACGGTGACTCATCGCATGAGGTATAGCGGGAGTGGGTATGTATATCATGGGCTTACTCACAGGAGGTAAATGACTAGGAGAGATATTTGCAGACATGATGAATACGATTATGGGAGAGAAGAAACCATGATCCACCGGTGATGAGAAACCAGAAGTAGCTGGCGATCCCGAATGAGCGATCAAAGACAATAGAAGTGAATTTCTCAAATTACCAGAAGCAGATCAAAAAATCTATAATGAGTGGGGCACAAACGCCAATACTCGAGGGAAAAACGCATGACTGTCAGATAATATATTTGGTGGCGATATGGAACTTTCTGCCACTGTGAAAGATCCTGACGGGACAGAGCGTACTATCGACATGACAGGATTGCCTGCATCTATTTTGAATGCAAAACACAATACTATCGATCAATTACTCAGTGAGCGTACTATCTATCGGGAGATGATGCAATCCAATGATGTTGTCTGATTTGTATGAAAACTCAAATGATATCTCGGTGACGCCACAGGATGGATTAAAGATGCTTTGCAAAGTGTCAAAAACTTATTCATACCTGACGATTGTTTCGATGCCAAAGGAGTCATCGTCGAAGATAAGTTTATCGCATACCTCAAAGAGCATCCCGATGCAGAAGAACTACTCAGAAATCATATAAAGAAATCTCTCCTGACGATATCATATCTCAATAGTAGAAGAAGAGAGTATGCCTACAATCTCATAGCTACTAAATATACAAAAGAAGACCCCACCTTTGCTACGCTCAGTGATGAAGATAAAAATGAAAAAATAATCGCACTCTTTGCAGACGAAGAGTATATGAAGACAATAGAACCCACTCTCGAGGCATTTGATAAGCTATCTCTCTTCTCAGCGATTAAATTACTCAAAGAGACATGATCACTCAACGGCGATGTCGATCAAGTGACTCAAGCATGACTCGACGAAGTAGATGACGAGAAGAACGATTTCCTTGAGATAGATCCCGAAGACGGCGATACGGTGAATTGCTTCAGTGAGATCAAAGAGAAACTCAACAAAGGAGAAAAACTCAGCGAGGAAGAGAAAGAACTTCTCATCGACAAATCAGATGAACTCCTTGCTATGGTACAAGACTTCGGTGAGACAGACTGGATCATGGCACATTTCGGCCCCATCGGAGATCTTCTCGGACGAGATCGATGAGCAGCGAAGGCGGACATCCTCGAATCTATGGGTTATAATGCCAATGTACTCAACCCACTCCAGACATTCATCACAGGCTTTCAAAAAGCAGTCAAAGAGGACACACTGACTGGAGAAAATCTCAATGAATTCGAGAATGCCACAAATGATTTCTTCGAATATAAGAAAGAAATCGTACTGAATACGAATGAATTCGCTGATATTAAGTATAACGATGATGGTACTATAGAACTAAGATTCTTGAAGTTTACTAAGGTTGCACGGGCCACAGCAAAAACCGTCGGCTGACTCGTCAAAGATGCTGTCGTCGATGGATGAACAGAGATGGCTACATGACTTGTGATGGTACGGAAAGGAGATGTAATACAAAAACTAGAATGATGACGGCATGTATTGAAGTGAATGACCGTAGGGTCGGCATGATTGATAGCATGAGGGTGGATGGCACAGAAGCTCACTCCGATATTAAAAAATGCTGGAGTTTTATCCGTTATACCGAAACTAGGAGAAGGAGCTCTCAAATTATGAAAGATTGGTATCAAACCAGCAACAATCATCCTTGAACAAGGACTAAGAAGATCTGGCATGATGCCTAAGATACCACGACTCAATGCGAAATACTATCAAAATTTCAATCGTCTCAGAGCAGATCGAGCAAGAGGATGGGGACCGACGGTAGATGATGTATCAGAAATAGCTCTCAAAAATGGACTCATCACAGTAACGAACCCGAACGATATAAGTGTCGTCCGTAAGGCTTTTATCCAACAGTGTCTTATTGGTAAATGAATGAATACCGCAGAACTGCAGAGAGTCGATAATCTCATAACCCAATATCCTAAGTCAAAAAGTCTCCAGAGAGCACTCTTTAGTGCAGACAAGAAACGATGGCAGTTCCGTTCAAAAAACATAGGGATCAAAATAAATACACAATTTATGGAAGTAGCCGAGCATATTACCAAACCTCAATTTGCTCCACATCTCTTCAACAATACTCTTACGAAGGAACAACTTTTAACAAGAATAATAAAAGCAGGGAAGAGTTTTAGTATGGCAGATATCCCTGCATTATCAAGTCATATTCACGAACTCCAAAAAGCAGGAAAATTCGATGCCATAGTATTGAAAAATCTCTTAGGCAATCGAAAGACCCTTAAGTGAATGAAGAGTCTCGACCTCGTCGCACAGTTTGATGCATTAAAACTAGGAAAGAACTTCAAGTGAGAAGTGTTATCTCTCGCAAAAAATGCGATAGGTGAGATATCGATACAGGCAAAAAATGCAGGAAAAAGTATTGCACAACTGACACGTAGTCTTTGAAAATATTCGGCTAAACGACCTGGTGCAAAACAATTACTAGCGAAGATCAATAGCCAACCGTTGCTCAAAAGTGCAAGAGACTTAGATTGTTTCGCTTTCCTCGGATCAGCAAAACGAGCAGAGAGTCTGTCTGCAACCACAAGACTAGAACTTGCGGCCATCGAGAGTTCACCAGAAGTAATCTTAGCACTTTCCAAAGCGAAGACGATTACCGAAGTTAAAACTATTCTGAGTATAAATGGAGTATCATCTGTCGATACATTACCTGAAGGAATGCTAAAGGCATTTAGTCAAACCAAATGATGAAAGAAAGTTCTTGATATGGTACATTTCGCAGCCAATTACGAAAAGTTTAGCGGTCTGGGTAAATTCCTTAAATCTCCTGGTATGAAGTTTTTGGGAAGGTTCTTGAGTAGAGCATTGATCGTCGCAGAAGCAGGGATGGGTATCTACAGTTATATCGAATGAACAAGCGAAGCAAACGAAGTGAAACAGAAAAATCTCGGAAAAGGAGAAATGATGCAAGATCAAACAAATGTAAATGCAGCTCTCGATGGTGCTATGCTATGAACATGAGTCGTCCTACTGTGTATACCTTGAGCATGATGGGTGGCTCTCGCTATAGGACTATGAGTCATCGGTGCCGTAAGTGGTGTCAAAGAACTTATAAATGCTAACTATGAAATTGCAAAAACCTTTAAAGAGAATAAGATTGATCTCATGGATAAGGCACAAGATGCAGTCATTCAAGTGCATCAGCATATCGTAGGGAAACAAGCATATATGTATGGTATGGAATGAGCAACAGATGATGGAGATCGAAAAAAAAGCGTCAAGACAATCTATGGAGACAAACCGCCAGAATTTGTTAATGCAATAAAGACCAGTTCCGATGCGGTGGAAGTGGCACTACTATTTGAAGAATATGCAAAAAATCCGATTGCAATGATTGATAGAGATATGGATAACAAACCTAAAAAAGAATTGATAAAAATGATCATGGAAAGTGAATGAATAAGTGAAATAGAAGCAAACAATAGAGCACTCGATTTAATCAACCAAAGTGAACAAGATGTGCAAACAAAAGTACTCACAAGACTTCAATATCTAAAGAGTAAATACGGTACTGAGACATTAGATAATAATGGAGGTCAAGCAAATAAATGAGAAAAAGAAGAGTACATCAACACAAGAAAACTTATTCCCGAAGAAAGTATAAGAAATAATCAATGACTGAGAGAACTTCAACAAATTATTAAGGAATCAAGCATATATGCATATTATAATCTTAAAGAAAACTCTGAAGAAGACAATGACGTAAAACAAAGATTTACTGATCATACTGCCATAGAAAACTGGAAAAAAACAGCTGGTGAGACTATCAAAAAATCAGATCCAGATTACTTTACAAAGATCGATACATTATATAAAGACAATAAAGAAGCACTTATACAAATGTGGACAATGTCACAACAATATACGCTTCGAAATATCACAATGCCTATAGAAGAAGACGATAGTGAAAAAGATATAGAACAAAAGCATTACACGATGCTCCAGGATTATATCCAGTGGAAGGAACTAACAGACAATCTCGTAGTGGCAAACTACCCTACCATGTATGGATATAAAGATATAGACAAAACAGATTATAACCAAGCCAAAAACTTCTTAAAAAAAGACTGAGGTTATATCACTTCGTCAGTCATACCAATGGAACAATTTAAAAAAGATCCTAGCATTATTCAGACATATAGTAACGAGGACCTAGAATCACATCTACGTATATCGCCATTTTGTATGCAAAACATTCTCTATAGATATGCTACCGAAGTACTACATCATGCGGTCACAAATACGATGCCAGAACTTATAAAAATTTTCCCTGAGAATGATCATAAGTGAGAGTATCTAAAAGACAAACAATGAATTTATTATGATACATCTAATCAAATATGGAAAGCAAGAGATTCCGCACACAACTTCTTTAGCGGATATGATATTGAGTTTGGTAATCAAGATACTCCAGAGAATATTCAGAAACTACTTGATTACATTAATTCACAGACAGCATATTTCCTTGATCTTCCAAACGGAGAAAAATATATAGCCACAGAGATGATAGTATCTCTAAGAAACATTATCCATGAAGAGCTACGATACTTCAATAACAGAAAAACGATTGTCGAGCAAGCATATGACTATATTAAATCTCAAACTGATGGTCAAGATGGCGTTATCGAATTACCACTCTATATGATCCATCAACTAACAAGGGCATGATGTCCCGATGTAGCTGGCTATGCCTATAGATATGATCATGGCAATATAGTACTCTATGGTGCAGGAGGAGCAAGCAAATCATATAGTAAGATCGAATTATTGGCATGAATCAGTGAGAGAAGACAACACCTGCCCCCAATGGTACAAGTAGAAGACAGATCTTCAGACAGTAATTCTCATATCGCACCATGACAATGATCAGATCGTTTTGATGGGTGAAAATAAAACTTCTTTAACTACTACTATACTATATGACTGATATGGAAGGTATCAAAGAATATAAAAATCAAATTACTCTCTGAAATGGAGATGAATCCTTAGAAAAAGTTAAAGATAAGACTAACCAGTCGCTCGAGTCACTCAGACAAGAAGTAGAGCTCAGCACAGCAGAGAAAGAAGCGATAAAAAAACTTCCTGACTATACACCAGATGCAACAGCTGAAGAGAAAAAAGCGAGAGAAGCATATTTTATGAAGATGAAGAGCAGTCTGACCCTAGCGATGGAATCATCGCCCTATCTCAATGTTATACTCAAATCCATCAAGAAAAAGATAAAAGAAATCGATGAAAATGGGAAAGTAACATTCTCAGAAGAAGAGAGAAATACAAGTCAGATTATGAGCAGTTTTGAAGAACTCATACTATACCTATACAACAAAGACCTCACAAAAGTCGATGCAGTAGCATGTAGTGCAATCGATATAGCAAACTGGATGAACGATAGTACAGAATGATGAAAGTACCCATCATCCTCTATAGGTCTTATAAATATATATGAAGACTATAAGGATCATTGTATGTGAATAGATGCAATAAAGTTTGAAAGCAATAATCAAAAAGACAAAAAGAATAAGGATCTCACCGCAGAAACTAACAAAGATAATGAACCCAAAAGTAAAAAAGAAGCATTACCATGATGAACTTCTACACAGTCGGCAAATAATCAACTTTCTCAGTGATATAGGGAACCCTCAAAGAGAAAGTATGAAAAACTAAGTGGCAATAATTGATTTAGTCTCCATACTACAAAGTCTCATCCGTTTCAGAGATGACAAAAACGAACAACAAAAGATTGAAAAGAAAAACAATGAACAACCTTATGCTCTCTAACAACACGTTTAAATCTGGAAATGCTCGGTTTGCCAAATCCACCAAGAGGTGATGCACTAGCGGCAATGAAAAATCCACAATATTTTGATTATTGACCATTGGCATGATCAATCCTTACAAAAGACTTCAAACCCGAGTGGGAAAAAGAATGGGACACATATGGGAAAAAAGATATAGCGATGGTAAGATGATGTGAAGGTAATAACATTACTGCATCTGTAGAAGATACAAGTGCATCATGTAATGCAAACTTTGGAGAGATGTATATGTCTTCAAAAAGCGTATATGGTCATAGAGCAGCTATATTCAAATCAAAAGATAACGGTCAACGATATGT
>CAZBFX010000021.1:0-4800 GCA_964491325.1 uncultured Candidatus Peribacteria bacterium | reverse complement strand
TATATGGTCATAGAGCAGCTATATTCAAATCAAAAGATAACGGTCAACGATATGTGCTCGACCCCTATGTCGGTGGAGCATGAATCGAACCACAACCATTAAAAACCTACCTCAATAAGTGTGAAAGCAAATGAAAAAAAGTCTATAGAGTAAATCTCTTTAATAATACAACAGCAAACAATAAAGATGGATGAATGGGTTACCAAGAGGAAGTACATTATCAATGACAAGATGAAAAAGAACAAAAAGAATACACAACTCTTACAGGAGAGTGAACAGAAAAGATACAGGATAGTTATAATAAACTACAAGACAGAATAGACTTCAAAAACGAATCACACAAACCAATCATTATAATAAATAGTAAGGAAAATCCACAAAAAGCATACATTATCAAAAATCATACAATAACAAAGACATATACGATTTCAACAGGTAAAAATGGAGTGGGCAATGAATGAGGAACTGGGAAAACACCACTGGGAACACTTGCCGTAGATGAAAAGATAGGGGATAGTGTAAGCAAAGGAACAATATTCAAAAGTCAAAAAAACACATGAAAAATAGCCACAATCGAAAAAAAAGAGATCGACACTAGCGAAGATCTAATAACAAGTAGAATTATTACACTTGTAGGAAAAGAAGACAAAAACAGAAATACCAAAGAGAGATACATTTATATTCATGGGACAAATGAAGAATGATTATTATGAAGACCATCATCTCATGGATGTATTAGGATGGATAACGACAATATTATAGAACTTTATGATATAATTAAAGAGTGATCATTGGTTGAAGTACAATAAAAAAACCATATATTAGACTTTAGCATGAAGAGAAACATATAATTTAATACGTAAAATTTATAACTACTTTATGTTTACCATCTTCCGTCTCTTCACATCTATACGACTCTATCTCGGCTGCATCGTCGCGATTATTTTGGTGATGATACTCTCTCGTATGGATGTCATATCCTACCGCTGGACAGCACCGAGCATCGTCAATACACAGATCCAGCTAGGCAACAATACATTTCGTCCTACTACGCATACCAAGCAGACAGCCATCATGCTGACGCAAAGTAACATTAGCCTCGGTATAAAATGATCATCAAGCATCAGCTCACCTATCCTCAGTGCCAATGGCGATGATATATCGCAAGCACTTGCTCTCACCACCAATCTCAAGACAATACGTCAGACCGACATCATCGCACTGATAGCAACAAGTACGGACAAGCCACTCACTCTCCGTACCTATCTCGGACAGACCGAGACTACTGTCAGGCAATGATCTTTTGTAATGACTAGACTACAAAATCGTATCAGTAATGCACAAAGCATCATCAGTAACTGTATGACACAGAAAACGCAAGCAAGCTCTCTCTATAATCAATGACTCAATACTAGTAATGCCTGACTCATCAATACTGCCACCGAACAAGGGAAAATAGCAAATGCCTGCATCGCAGAGCAACAGACAGTCATCACCACGATACAGTGACTCATCGATCGTCTGCGTGAACAAATCACAAGAACGACCGAATACACGAGCATTATCAGCCAGTATCAGACCGTCATCCTCTCCCATAGCGATCTTATCAATACCACTACTCCCGAGACGCTCATCAGCTTGCAATCTGCATTGAAAAATATAGAATAAAAGAGTTCTATGATAGAGTCTACCACACTGTCAGAGACCAGAATCATAAACACAATACAACGATCATAACCAGAGCACTTGAACGCGAAGCAAGGAAAGTGCTTCGTATAGTATACTATGATTAACAAGATGAACTGATGACTGTGGTAGACGAGGCATTTTTGGTTACTTTTTTTGCTGGAAGAAAAAAGTAACTCGCCATGCAGGCGAAAAAGACAAAAAGTTTTATCTATCATAGAGTATGCATCGATATCACGAAGAAATATATATCTCCACCCCTCTCGGTCCGAATGCGACCGATTTTGAAGCAAGAAAAAGCAAATCTACCTGACCCGATCATGTCGGGTACGGTATACTCCGTATCCCTCCGATGATAGTATGAACGCTCGATAATGTTCGTCTCAGCGATACAGGCTATGCCTATGAGATGCTCGATGACCGCATCCCATGAGGTATCAGACGTGAGAGATGACTTGCCAACCTCGTCGAGATAAAAGATAACAGAGGAGTCATTGCGACGAAGGAAGCAATCCATAACGAACAAAAAAAAGTATATATCATCGACAACCACCATCACGCTTTCTACTGTCGATACAAAGCCTATCACGATGGCATCCTGCCACGATGATCGACTCTCATCCATATTGATCAACATTCCGACCTCTCCCCCCTCATAAAGGGGGGTAGGGGGGATCATCTTAACAAAAACTCTTCTCTACAGCAAGTAGCTACCTACACCAATACCATCCTCGACATCGGCTCCTTTATCATCCCAGCCCTCGACTCTGGTATCATCAGCGATCAGATCCAAGTCAGAAGCGAATATGCGTTATCACAACTTTCAACCACTTTAAACAATCTTGAACAACTTTGAACAATTATTGTTAATATTGATCTCGACTTCCGAGCACCCGATATGTCCATCGGAAACCACCATCAGACGATCAAGAAGGTCAGACAACTCATCGCCTCACCCGAGGTAAAGTGCGGCACCATAGCCACTTCCCCTGCATTTATCGAGCAAGAGAGAGCGTTGGAGGTTTTGAGAGATATTATGGACTAAAATTTGACAAAAAAGCGTACTCGACTATAACTATAACACTTTATAACCTTACCAACCTTATGAGCCTTCCAACCCTCTTCATCACCGGCGGAACCTCCGGCATCGCCAAAGCAACCGTCCTCTCTGCAGCAGCAGAAGGATATAATGTCGCATTCGTCGCTCGTAGAGCAGAGGAGTGACAAGCTATCGTCGATGAGGCAAATGCCACTCCCCCTTCAGCGAAGGGGGTTGGGGGGATTATCCGCTACTACCATGGCGATGTCACCGACTTCGTCCGTCTCGAGCAGATCGTGAAGCAAGTCAGCGAGGATCTTTGACCGATCACCCATCTCTTCTGCTGTGCAGGGACACATATCCCTGGCGATATCCTCTCGACGACTCTCCAGCAGTGGAATGATCTCTGGACGCTGAATGTCACCCATATGTTCATGACGATGAAGTTCGTCCTCCCAATGATGATCGAAGCGAAACAGGGCAGTATCGTCCTCATGGGATCAGATCAGACCCATATCGCCAAGCATCAGTCAAGTATCTATGGAGCGACCAAAGGAGCTATCGGACAGCTCACCAAGTCTACTGCCCTCGACTACGCTGAGCATGGCATCCGTGTGAACTGTATCTGTCCTGGTACTATCGAGACACCGCAAGCTCTGATGAACGCCGAGAAGCTCGCAGCCATCTCCTTCGGTGACAATATCGACGCTGCCAAAGCAGAACTCTCCAAGTGACAGATGATCACCCGTCGAGGTACTCCCGATGAGATCGCCAATGTCGTCCTCTTTCTCCTCTCAGAGAAGGCTTCCTTTATGACGGGATCGCTGGTCAGTGCTGATGGGGGATATGTAGCAGGATAAGGGCAGGTAATCAAAAAGTGTCCTTTTTTTGACAAAAGAATCCTTCTGACTATAATGAGGATGTTTTATATCCTTACATCATGATAATGATTGAAGAGAATAATGCTACAATACAAGATGCTCTGCCAGCAGAAGTTTCGGCATTAACAGCTCAAATATGAGAAAATAGTTTGGCACAGCTTGATAAGTCACAAATCAACACTATATTAGAAGCTATTGCAAAATTACTAGCTACCTCTACATCCATGTCACAGGATGATTTGATGAGCAGTATTATGGCAAAAATGTGGATACATCAAAGCCAAAAAGATTCATTTACAAAGCAAGCATCTGCAGATGCGTTAGAAGTACTATTAAATAATGACTCTCCAGAAAAGTTAGATCAAGAAAAAAAGTATTGGTATAAACTTCTGCAAGAAACAGATCGTGGATTAAAACTATTACAACAAAAAGACATTAATCAAATTACTTTTAAAGAAGACTATCGCATATTATTAGGACTAGAAAATAATCTGAAAGTGATACAAAGTAAGGGTGATATACCGAGCCATCTTTTCGTCGATAAAAGCTTTATCTACGATCCCCATTACCCAGAAGCATTCGATTATATAATAACTCTCCGTCCATTATTACGAGAATATTCCTATGACTTAAAGAAAAAAGAAGAGAAAAGAGCTAACAAAAATATATCTCTGATAATCAATAATAGTAAAAATAGAGAGACCACAGTTAATGCTCAATTATATAACTACAAAAAAAGTTACTATACCATAAACGAAGATAAATATATAGATTTAATGGCAAACGAAGTATTTCATGACACTGAGTATGATGTTGAATTATGAAAAAAATGGTTAAAAAGAAATATAAATAGTGGCATATTTCTATGATGGAAAATATATGATAAATATCAAAAGAATGATGTACTAAGTGAATTCCGAATAGAAAATAAGATTGAATATGATAGTCGAAGTGACAATACAAAAAAAGCAGCAATAGACATAGCCATAAGCAATACCTACAAAAAATTTACACAAGAGTTTGCAGATTATACTAACGGAAATATTAAGTAGAAGAGCGAATTCTTATTATATCTTAATCGTTTAATTCCTCCCTACTTCCCAAAATTCCTCGCTTCCCATCTCTGATCATACCAGACCAGAGCTTCCTGCAATGCAGCGACATCAAATTCAGGGAAATAACGATCAGTGAAGT
>CAZBFX010000020.1:0-14299 GCA_964491325.1 uncultured Candidatus Peribacteria bacterium | reverse complement strand
TGTCGATATGTTTCCGCATACCCATCATGTGGAGATGATTAGCGTGTTGGGGTAGGATACTATCATTCTTTTGTTTTTTGTAATATCTGTTCACCTGCTTTGAGCCAGGTGATTTTCGTCCATGGGGCGATAGTCGGATCGTCGTCATGTACTCTCTGTGTGAACTCTGCAGTTGTCGTTCGTTCATAGTGCATGACCTCCTCAGGATTAGGATTGATCACTTGATTATCTATGATCCCTGTGAAGACATGGAGATATTCATGTTCGATGAGATTGGGTGGGACGGGTACCTGATAGATAAATTCCGTCACTTCCGTGAGAGGACAATCAAATCCCATCTCTTCGACGAGTCTCCTATGAGCAGCTGCTTCATCGGATTCTCACTGCATCTGATGCGAACAGCAAGTATTGGCTCGAAGTCAGGGTGCATGATACTTGCTCATCGCTCTCTGCTGGAGGAGCATCTTCCCTGATCTATCGAAGACATACACTGAGAATGCACGATGCAGCAGTCAGAGCTCATGTGTTTTCATCTTTTCTTCGTATCCGATGATAGTATCGTGTGTGTCGACGAGGAGGAGCATAGCTCTCGGGTATTCGGTAAAAATTTATCTTCTCGCAAATATATCTTCCAACTCATCGATATACTCCCTCTTCCATACATCGCCTGTCTTCGTTCCTGTCTGGAGGAGTATATCACCAGTCAGTGCCAATCCAGTAAGATCGGTCGTATCGTGAGGGAGATAATAACGATAATAGAATAACGATCCTCCAATGATAGCTCCTGCGATGAGGATACTTGCTATCACTCAACCCCAAAACATACGTCTATGGCGTGATTGGAGATGTTTGATCGCTGCTTTGATTCATTTTTGCATGACGTAACTATCGGGTTTGGTGCGATAGTATTGACTGCTAGTGATGATCTCGCTGAGAGGATATTTTTGCATTGGTATGGGAGATTATAAATTTTGGATGTTGAATTTTGGATTGTTCATATGCTATAATATATCATCAGAATCATCGATAATCGCCGCATACAGACGACGGTCAGATTGGATCTTTTGTGAGAGTTCTTCTTTTGCTCTACTGAGCATTGTCCCTATACCAGATGCTTTGCACTTGAGTATCTCGGCTATTTCATCATAGGATTTTTGTTCAAAATATGCGAGTATGATGATGGTTCTGTTTTTTTCGCCAAGCGTCGAGAGCATATAGCGGAGGAGTCACTCTTTATAGCTTTTCTCGAGGTCGACGCTAGGTGCTTCGCTATGTTCTTGCATACGATCGAGAAATGTCTCGATTTCCTGCATATCTCGGTAGGCGTCTTGTGATGGTTGATGTTTGGTAAGGAAGTCGATCGCTGTATGGTAGCTCACCGTGAGCATCCAGGGACTGAGTGGTTTGGAGACATCATAGAGATGGAGCTTCTCATAGATCTTACAGAGAGATTCTTGGAAGATATCATCACAGGCTTGCTTCTTGAGATTAAATCTATACATCAGGAATCTATAGATCGTATCACTATGATCGTTGACGAAATCCGTAAAATTGTCTCTAATATTCGCAGAGGACGGATAATCTTGTCCGGTAATGGCATCTTTTTTTCATCCACCGAGAGTGATCACATGATCAAATGCTCCCATCAGGAAGATATATCTATAGTAGATGCGATGCCGATGCCACAAGACCGTCGTTGATTGCATGATTATTTCTGAGTAAGTGACGGTAAAAGTCATGATTTCTTGTGATCAGCTATCCATATATACATATCGAGCATATAGTGGCTATATTCGATGAAAAGTTGTCCATCTGACTGTTCGTTCACGATGATGCTCGAGAGAAAAGCCGGTGCAAGATTGTTGATTTCTTCTTTGCGAGCATTGAGCATGATGAGTTGCGTCGTCTTGTCTTGGGTACTGATCCTGGACGCATAGTCACCGATCAATCTATCTATAGTAATTTGATATTCGCCTATCCTCGGACAGACGATACGCATCGATTTCTCGGCATCGTCACTCGGGATGATACATTGACGAAGTGTCGGATAACGAGCCATGACGCCTGCACGGTATCATTTAAATTCTGTCCGTATCGATTCGTCGATCGTGAGTTCATAACTTCCTGATGCTGTCTGCTGTTTTAGCAAACGCTGAGCTTCTTCTTCTGCTTGGAGACGAGCAAGTTCTTGCTGAGCTTCGATCTCTTTCTGTCTCGCAAATTCGTCAGCTGCACGCTGACGAGCGAGTTCTTCTTGTCTCAGACGCTCAGCTTCGAGAGCTTTTTGTCTCGCAATCTCTGCTTCGTCAGTATCAGTGCTGGTTACGACATCATTGACGATAGCATCGAGATCAGTATCATCTTGTGCATAGACCACTAAAAAACTTCCCAGACCGAGGGACGAGAGTATGAGGAGAGTGATGAGAATGCGATAGTGTTTCATAGCATGATATATACTAAAATCCTCACCCTTTTGCAAGGGTGAGTGAGGGGTTCATAAAGAGAAAATATGGGATAACGATGACATGTATTATATGAATATAATTTATCTACGGTCTATACTCTTCAGATATGCTATAGACTTTGTTATCATCGTGACTTATGTTCACCAATGAATTACCTGCTCATCACATGCCATAGTAAAGATTTCAGTTATAGGGGTCGTTGACTCGTCTTTTGAAATCATTAAGTGATATAGTGTTATTTTCTATGTTCGTTCCTTCCCAAGTACGTGTTAGAACTGATATTTGTGCATTCGCATCTATTTCAAAAGTTCTTATAAGAGGATTGCTATTGATAATAGGTGCTGCACCACTAAGACAGTTGCTCATGTCTGGTAAGCATGTGCCATAACTTATATAGTCTATAGTGATGTAATTCTTTGAGCCAATACTATAGACGCTAGTTATATATCATACATTTCTTTTTATCATTGTGCTGGTTGTATTTGTTTCTATGATCATATCTTCATGACAAAGGTTATCACCTTCGAAAACATTACAGATCATATCGTTTATTTGAGTATCAGGTAGATCACCATCATCGAGACTAAGTACATAGCCGTATAACTTGATACGGAGGAGGTCATAGACAAATTTCTTCTTGCTATTTTTTGTATTATTTCTTTGTTTCTCAGCATAGTGTATCGCATTTTCTATGACCTGAAGTCTTTTCTCTAGTACTGGATACTTATTTTCATAATTTCTGAGCGTATTTTCGACTTTTGTATTTGTTGCTGTCATAAGCTTTTGATAATATGATTTTGTACATTGTATGTCGATTCCTTGTTCCCAATCTCCCACATAGTTTCGATTTATAGAAGTCGGGATAGGGCAATACTTATGGACTACTGGAAACTCTAGGTCTCATGCTGCTATGAGATTTATTAATTCTGTAGAGATAGTCATAGCCGAGCTTTCTATGACATCTCCTTGGGTTGAGACAGCGGGGATAGTGATCATCGTCTCTGCAGGTGGTGTGACAGTAGCAAAGGCCGATAGAGGAGTTATGACTCCAGCGATAGTAAGCATGAGAGCGAATGCTCCGATCATGCTTGTTTTGAGAGAGAGGTTGTTCATGAGAAGAAAGAAGAAAAGGTAAAGGAATGTATTAGCTCTATAATAGTATACGGTAGATGGGTGGGATTTGTGACAAGAAAGTATGATTAGATTCTCAAGTCTCAGATCCCATTTTTGACTCTTCGTATTGCTTTATTTCTTATATGTAACCAATCAATTGATTTATCAATCTGACCTTTGTCTTCTCCGTAAGGTTGTATACTATAAATATCATTCGTCAGTTCTTTATACAATCAATTTACTTTTCTTCTGAATACAAAATAATAATCTTGGTCTCCTAATCCATAATTACATCCCATAGTTGATCAGTTATTCGTATTGAGGACGCATACATTTTTGCCATCTCGATAGTACGTACCTTCACTATTGTCTATTCTAGTAATATAGCTACTCATATAGGGAACTCCTTTGTCGATACTACTTGCCATAACGAGAGCTATTTCAATACCTTCTCATCCGTTTTCATATTCAAATATTACTCATCAATTACTATCCATACCAATTGATTTGATTTTAAGTTTAGTATGATTAGAATCCGCTGTTACTGTTTCGCTGTTGGTCTCTTCTATAATTATATTATTATCACAGAAACCTTCGTCTTCAAAGATATCATTAAGGGCAGTACATATTTCATCAGAGCTATCATCAAGATTGCTCGTATAATTATATAATTCCAGACGAATCCAATCATAGACAAATTTCTTTTTTATATTGGTTGTAGTTTCTCTTTGCTTTTCTGCATAATCGATAGCTATTTTAAGTCTCTGGGCTCTTTGTCTGATATCAGGATAGCGTTTTTCATAGCTTTTGATAGTTTTATCAATTGTTTTGTGTGTAGTGAGAGCAATTTTTTGATAATACAAATCAGAACAGCTTATGTCGCGTTTTACGTCTACGCTATGTCCTTCTTGGTAGTAGGGACAATATTGACGAATGATAGGAAAAGTGACTTTTCACTCATTTATATCCTTAACCATAAAATTAGCTAAGTTTTCAGAAATGGTCACAATAGGTGTAGAGCTAAGAGCATAGGAAGTCTGGTATGTCATAGGCCACATAGACCCCAAGAAGATGCCGATGATACTGGTCAGGATGATTGCACTTGTACGAGAGATGTTTGTCATGAGAAGGAAGAAGAAAAGATAAGTAAATTGCTTATTCTGACTAGTATACGATCGATAGATGGGGTTTGTGACAAGAAAGTGATATTAGTATCATATAGCCTTCAAGATTTCCTTCGGATCATATTCCCCTCCATCAAATCATTCTCACTTCTGGTCACCGATAGCCATAATTAATGTCCCTTGTGTATTTTCATTAAAACAAATCTGACTTTCTATATAGAGAGTACATTTCCATTTTTTCTTTCATGATATAGTCGATGCGATCATAGGCTGTCGAGATGCTGGGAGATTGTCGACATCTTCTTGCGGCATAATGCTTTTATAATAGTCTGTGAACTTTCATGCATATTGTATCAACTCGGTACAGATAGTATGATCTGATGCCAGACATATTTTGTACGTGACACTATCAGAGTTGTGCGGTTTCTTCGAGAGAGTATAGTTTTTGCTATAGATCTTTCGATAACGATTGATGCTAGATATAGTTCTCTCAGGACATATATTGTCGTCTCTAAAGACATAACATACTTCATCGCTGACGCTACCATTTATTTGGTTATGAGTTAATCCCACAATATAATCATAGAATCTCATCGCTATCATCTCATAGGCAATCTTTCTTTGTATATTTGTTGTGAGATTACTCTTTTTCATTGCATAGTCTATAGATTTTTTTATTTTCTCTAATCTTTCTTCTAAAGGATAGTGACTATATCTCATAATTAGTTTATCGAGGGTTTTATTACTATTGCTTATAAGCTTTTTGTATGATCATGAACAACTTATATCTATAGTATTCGTATTGCTCTCTAATCATTCATCAGGATACCGAAATCAACAATATGTACTTAGTGTAGGTAATGTGATAACTCATTGATTAATGAGATTCGCCGTCTGTAATGATAGGGAAATATCAATTGATGTCACTGGTGTGAGAGCTTGTGTTATCCCAGGGAAAGCACCTATCATGCCGAGTGTAAATCATAGAATACTTGTCATACAAATTGCGATACTGCGAGAGATGTTTTTCATCATACAAAAGAGAAAAGAATAAAGAATAATCACATTTCTATCCTGTATACGATAGTCCTTTCCTTTTTGTGACAAAAAAGTCTGACTTTCTTGCATAATCTTCCTAATGCAATATCCCGCCGAGCTTCTCATGCAGATACTTCTGTAGTCCAGGCAACCCATCGAGATGAGGGTGCTGCTCGAGAAGTCGTTCTGCTCCTTGTCTGACTTGTTCGATAAATTTCAGATCGCCGAGGATCTCGATAGGGATATCAGATTCGCCTGACTGTCTTGTCCCGAGTATCTCTCCTGTCCCACGATGCTGGAGATCGATCTGTGCGAGTTTAAAGCCATCGTTGGTCTCTTCGAGGACCTTGATCCTCTGGTAGCTATCTCAGGATCTCGTCTTGGTCTCCAAGAAACAATACGACTGCAGGTCAGACCTTCCTATTCTTCCTCTGAGCTGATGCAGTTGTGCGAGACCGAAACGTTCACTGTTTTTGATCACCATGATCGTCGCTTCGGGGATGTCGACACCGACTTCGATCACGGTCGTCGAGACGAGGATATTGATCTTCCCTGTCTTGAACTGTTGCATGACTTCATCTTTGTCACGAGACTTCATCTTGCCATGCATGAGACCGATCCTCGCTTGGGTCTGCGTGAACATTTCGCAGACTTCTTCGTACAAAGCAGTCACATTATGAACTTCCTCGAGTTTATCAGACTCTTCGATCAATGGTGCGACAAAGAATACTTTCTGACCGAGAGCGATCTTGTCGAGGATCCAAGGTTTGAGCTTGAGCCAGTCACTGCGAGTGATGACTTTGGTCGTGATAGGCTTCCTCCCTGCAGGGAGTTCATCGATGATCGAGACATCGAATTCACCGAAAAATGCGAGAGCCATCGATCTGGGTATTGGAGTCGCACTCATCTGGATGATATGCGGATGCCCATGCTGTGAGAAAAAACCTCTCTGTCTGACCCCGAACTTATGCTGTTCGTCGACGACGGCGAGTGTGAGGTTATGAAAATGGACGTCCTCTTGGAGGAGGGCATGGGTACCGACGATGACGTCGATCTGTCCGTCAGCGAGTTTTCTTTTGATATCTGCTTTTTCGCTAGCAGTTCTGGATCCAGAGAGGAGTTCGACACGGAGTCCGAGAGGGAGGAGGAGTTTGGCTAGTGAACGATGATGTTGTTGAGCGAGTATCGAGAGAGGTGCTAGGAAGACCGCTTGACCTCATCGCTTCTTGATCGTATAGTAGGCAGCGATAGCAGCGACGACGGTCTTTCCACTACCGACATCTCCTTGGAGGAGTCTCATCATCGGTTTATCGAGGTGCATGTCGTCGATAAGCTCTTTGACGACACGTTTCTGGGCTGTCGTGAGGGTGAAGGGGAGGAGGGTGGTGAGGGAGGAGATGAGGGAGTAGTCTGAGGCTGGTGAATTAGTGAGTTGGTGAGCTTGCCCCGTCACTTGCTGCGGGGTTGGTGATTTGGTAGATCATTGCGAGAGATATGCTTGTTTCTTGATCAAACTATGGAGCTGGATCCTGAGGAGTCTATCGAAGAAGAGACGATGCTGAGCATGATGGACGACTTCCATCGATGCAGGGAAGTGTAGTGTATGGATCATCTCTTGGACTCCCATGAGTGAGAACTTCTGCAAGAAGTCGAGAGGGAGATATTCAGCGAAATGATCAGGGATGAGAGGCAATAGCTTTCGCATATTCTTTGCCCATCGATCTGCTTTGATGCCTTGGAGTTCGGGATAGATCGGGTAGATGCGACCGACCTGTGCGACTTCGGGAGTGAGTGAACTCAGCATATCGTTCGTGTGCTTTCTGTCATCTCGTGATGTGAGTCAGGGAGATGGCTTTGTCTCATCATCGAAGATTCCTATCTTCTCATTGTTTTCTATAGGGGTTTGATGGATCTTCTCTTTCATGGCATCGATGAGTCAGTCATCAGGTGAATCAGTCGGAGTGCTTTGCGGATGCGAGAAGATGAGTTTTTTGTAGTCATATTTGACTTTGCCGGTGATGATATATCGGTTGCCGACGATGAGGGCTTTGGTCGGAAAGTATGTATTGAAGAATGTGATATAGCCGACATCACCGACCACATCATGAAACTCTATCTCATAGAGCTTCTTTGCTCATCTGGGGAGCTGCTTCTTGGCGATGATTTGTCCGATGACTGATTGGACGTCGTTGCTCTCCGTGTCGAGATCTCTGAGGAGAGTGAGATTCGATCTATCCTGATATGTCCTCGGGAGGTATTGCAAAAAATCTCTCACTGACTGTATTCACGCTGTAGCGAGTATATTCATAAAACGATCGTTGGTGTGGAGGAGTGCCTTGAGTGTGGCACGATGAGAGGGTATCGCAGGAGTGTCGGACATGGTCAGATCCTAGTGATTTGGAGAGTGGTTTGCAAGAAGGAAAGAAACTTACAATTTATGATTATTCATAATACGTTGCTTTCGCATCGAGAATCTCTACAATGCAAAAGATACTTATCACATATAATTTAGCACTTATAACTTCCTATCTTTGTTCTCCACTTACCTCTCCCTCCTTCGTGAATTCATCGCATTTCGCTCGATCTCGACGGATGAAGCATATAAAGATGATAGCAACGCCTGTGCTGATCGGTTGATCGCTCTTTTTGACAAGCATGGATTTCAGACGACGAAGATCAGTGGCTATGGTAATCCTCTCGTCATCGCTCATTACGAAGTCGATCCATCCTATCAGACCATACTCATCTACGGACACTATGATGTCCAACCTGCTCATCAGGACGATGGTTGGCAGTCAGATCCTTTCTCTTTGGATGAAAGAGATGGGAGGCTCTATGCTCGTGGAGCTGCCGATAATAAATGACAAGTCATGATCCATATCGCTACGGTGCTGGATCTTTTGTACACAAATCCACCCCAACCCTCCTTTCACAAGGAGGGAGAGAAAATGGGATTAGCCTATAATATTACCTTCTTCATCGAATGAGATGAAGAGACAGGACTTCCTTGTACTCAGGCATTACTTGATCATAGAGAACTCTTGCATGCTGATGTCGCACTCTTGTCTGATGGTGTGCTCATCGGTGATCATACACCCACGATCATGGTGGGACTCAGAGGGTGAGGGAATGCGACCGTGACGATACAGACAGCGACGACTGATCTGCATAGTGGACTTTATGGCAATATCGCAACCAGTGCTAGTCATATAGCGAGTAGACTCGTTGCACAGCTCTATGATGCTAACGATCATATCAGGATACCATGATGGTATGATGATATCGATCATATTAGCGATATCCAGAAGATGCATAATGCTCTCGTGCCACGAGATGATGAGGAGATGATGAAGACGATAGGGGCGGTTGCCCTGGCTATCCCTCAGGGCTATGATGCGGTGACTGCTAATGGCCTCTTACCGACGATCCAAGTGACGGGTGTTTCGAGTGGCTATACAGGAGTAGGATACAAAAACATTATTCCTGGCACGGCGATGATCAACTTTAATTTCCGTTTCGCTCCAGGTCAAGATCCAGAGAAGAAGATGGCGGATTTTGATGCATGGATTACGAATACCTTGCCGACCAATATTAGTCATCAGATTATCATATCTGATTATTATCCTGCTATCTCTATCTCGACCGATCATCCCTTATCGGACCGTGCGAGACAGATACTCCGCGAAGTCTATGCCGTCTCACCGATCATGAGATACTGTGGTGCGACCTTGCCTATGGCTGGTATCTTGCAAAATGTTCTCTGAATGCCAGTGATGGTCATCGACCTCGCCAATGAAGATTGTAATATCCATGGGGTTGATGAAAATATGAGTCTGACCTGTATCGAGAAAGGATTGAGATTTAGTGAGATGTTATTGGGGAGGTAAATATTTATCTTCTTTCTAAAATATTTTATCACCAGAAATCCTTGATTGGATGTGATGATAAATATTCTTCTAATTTTTTTAATGTGGGTTTGCCTGAGTCGTCAAAGAATGCATGTGTTGGTTCTTTTTCAAGTATTGGTTTTCGTTCTTCTAGATGCTCATTAAATCGTGCCAATAGTTTTTCTCATACTTTTCACCTGAGACTTTCTAATACAAAATCAAAGTTGTTTGTTGATATGTTGTAAGATCCGTTTTCGTCTATTTTTTGTGCTCATGCATGAAGCCTAAGAGCTGCTCTTTTAACTACAGGAGTATGGTGAAATAGTGCATCAATGAGTCTTCATGCTAGATCTGTTGTTAAGGCATTTGGAAATTTACTACAGTCATTTAGGGCTGTATCGGGAATGTATGTCACTAAAGGTGAATGGTTTGTCATAATCAAAAGAAGAAAAGAATAAAAAGATACTTTAAAGCTATAGTATATATAACTGAAATATTGTATTACTGTTTGATTAGTTGTCTCCAATCATTAAGATGATTTATTCTTATGAGACATAATCTTGTTATTCTGTTTTTTCCACTTTGTTTACCAACGATAGGATCGCATACTATAATTTCACCATCGTTATTTGCCAAAGTTGCATGCTCTGTTGTTGTAATTATAGAACTAAACTAGATTTTTTTTTCATAATAGAAAGTAATATACATCTTTTATGGATTTTTTTACAGCAATATCTATATCTCAGGAAAGTATGTAATTATAAGTAAATGATGCAAAGAATGTATCTCAGGCTCATATAGTATTAGAAAGGGGCGTATTGATAATCTTTGGTTTGTATTCATAATAAAGTCATTTTTCATATACTTCTATTGTTTCTTTCCCTTTGGTGATAATTAAAGTCTCTGATTGCTTAAAATAGTCTAAAAGTTTCTTAGAAATGAATTTTGTCTCATAATCTGATACTTTTATAAAAAGATTGGTATTAGGGGCAATATGTTTAGTAAAGTTTAAATTAATTTTTTTATAGTGCCATTTAAATCATCATAAATCTATAAATATATTACGAGTCTTTAAATAAGAAAAGTCTAGAGACTTGAACTCTCATCATACAATATTAATCATAATATTATCATAATCAACTATCTCTTTAGAATTTCTTAATTTCTGCCGATGTCACTTTGTAGCTCAACCATATTCTCAATGTTTGTCTATAATGATAGGGACTTCAAAAAAGTTTAGAGGAGTGAGATTGACAAATTCAATATCAGACTTGGTTTGTAAAAAAGACTCTGAGAAATGCCCTGGTCATCATATTTTTATCTCTTTCGTATTTGTTTCTTTATAAAAGTAGATGTCTCTTGCATAGGAAGTTATGAGTCCGAGTCTTTTTATCATGTTGATATGAAAATTAAAAATTTATTACACTTTCGTTAATCTTTTCTAGTATGTCTACTACTCACTCAGCATGATTATAAGGAGAAATATATATAGGCTTTATAGGAGGATTTGTAACGTTGTTGTTTCCTACTAAAGCATAATCTTTATCTATATCTGAAGTAGAATCTCAGATTAATAGAGTATGATTTGATCTTTCTCTTAATATGGCATTGGTTTCTTGTTTAGCTGTGGTAGTAGAACCTGTTGTATATCATAAGAAGTTATGGTCTGGTGCGTAATCAAAATGATTTTCATCGTAAGTTTCTTTTAAAACTTCTAATAGCTTTTTTAAATCTTGCTTGTTTCATCGTAGAGATATGGTTGCTTGACGGTTAGCTCATAAGTGAATTTTTCAAGAAGTGAAATTTGGAACTTTGCCTCAAAACTCAGGAGCAATAAGCGATTCTCATATTACGATACTTAATTCATTTGCTATAGTTCTTATATGAAGTGTCATTGTACTATTGTCAGAAAGTAACGTACTATGGCCATTATATACTACATTCTTCCCTTTTTCTCATATTATTAAATTTTCGCTAAGTCATGGTAGTTGAAGGAATTCAGACAGTTCTTTCATCTGCAGCATAGGAGAGTCGGAATTAAGAGTCAATAAATATCACTTATCTTTCAATGATTGACTCTGTGATTGAAGAGTCTTTAAAAGAATAGACCTAGAAGAAAAATATTCTCTAAAATGTTCGCTTAAGTCGCTAGGTATTAGTGTTCAATTAATATCAATTTGAATGATATTTTTGTTTATTGGAAGATTAGAGTACATTAATGCGCTTATAAAGTAAAGGATTCAAGTAATCATAGTATGGTTCTTGATCAATCTAGATTAGTATAATACTTTTTAAAGTAATCAAAAGATTCTTTATTTATATCATTCAGAGTAAGATTTCTATTGATTATTTTCTCCAATTTAAAATAAAAATCTTTATTGATATTAACAACTCTCTGAGAAAAATACTTTTCTCTATTTTTAGAGATTCACATACGGATATTGGGACTTACAAAGGGTAGTATATAAGGAGCACGACCGATCATTCAATCTCCTATATCGACCACTAGACCACTAGATCATATCAGAAAGTCTCTGCAGTCACCTATATCTATAGTCTTTGTAGGATCTTTTCATGATTCCAGTTTATATGTGATAATGCCTTCTGCTTTGCTATTATTACCTATTTTTATTCCAACTATCGAAGAGCTTATATTTATACTATGTTCATGGTAATATGAGCAAATAGTATTTAAGGTAGATCCTGTATAAGTATCATCATCTAAGATAGTAAGATCATTTATACTTCAGAAGTGTTTACTTAATATATTTAATCCATCTAAAAATATTTGTGATTGAGAATGGGGATACTGTCACTTATAATGAATTCATTCACAATCAAAGAATCTAGAAGAACGAATGAAGAGTATGTTCTCTTTTGTTGTGATAGATGGATCTAGTGATATAACACTTTTGGTAGTAGTTCTGGCATAAAGTGCATTAGCTATCTCCTTATCGTCGTAAAAGTGTATTTCTATATTTCACTTATCTATAAAAAAATCATCGAGACAAAATAAGAGTGACTGTATAAATTGACTGTACAGTAAATAAACTTCTTGTTTTTTATTCTCTGAGTTGAGATAAGGAGAAATAAATTGTAGTGCAGTATCATGATCCGACGATGTTATATAAACGAAATCCGTATTTCAATAAATAGTAACTTCATCCTGGATTCACTTATAGATAATTGCCATAATAATCGAAAGGTAATAAAGTGCTACTTTTCTATCCTATAATTAATTCAAAGTTTTCTTATAAATGTTTCATTTTCTAATTCGTCTTTAAGCATTTGAACAATATCGGTCATGTTTTCACTCCCAGAACAATTATATACTTTGATCATATAATTAATAAAACTAGGATTACATTCATTAAGATTAATGGAATTTTCTCCAGTAAAAGTCTGATGAAATGCTAAATTTAAGTTTATTATATCTAAAGAAAAATCTTTTTCTTTGTTTTTGGGGATTCACATACGGATGTTAGGACTTACAAAGGGTAGTATATAAGGAGCACGACCAACTACTCAATCTCCTATATCTACTACTAAACCACTAGCTCATATTAAGAAGTCTCTGGGGTCTCACATATCAAAACTTCATTCAATTTTTTTCTTGTTGAATCCTTCTGGGAATTCGTATTTAACAGCACTATACATAGGTATAGTATTTTGTGGCCTTTGAACTTCAATACCTATGAGATAATTTGTAATATCTATTCCATAATTTAATTTCAAATAATCAGTACTTTTGGATAAAGTAGATCCACTAAAACTATCATCGTCTCAAAGGGTAAAATGTTTATTCCTTATCTGCTCTAGTAGTTTATCATCGTATATACGGCCATGAGAGTCGGTTCCAAATAAATCATATAGCCTAGAACTTGCCAAGTATTGTATAGATTGATGTCATTTCCATGAAGGATCCATTGATATTACTTGATCGTATTCTATTCATTTGGATGACATTAATCCAGCTAATCTATTCTTTATATTTGATGCATCGTGAATGTGAACTTCTACTGAACCATAGAATGACATATGCTTATAGACTATTTCATAGAGATTGGGCAGAAAACTCGCTTCATATTTACTCAGAAAGATGCTACTTATATTATTCCTTAAATTCATTCCATTTGCTATGAAAGAAGTATCGGTTTTCATTCAATAGGTAAAGTCCTTACCCGTAGTAATCTTTATCGTACCTGTGTCTGGATAAATAATATTTGATGAACACTCTCAAGTCATATTGTCATATATAAACGAAATAAAAAACAAAAGAAAATCCCTCTCCGTAGGGAGAGAGATATTGGTGGTATGTGATGATACAAGTTTATCTACTGTATCACACTACTCATCCTATCGCTGCCGTACGGAGAAAAGTGTCAGACGATCTACGTCTGTTGCTTCTTCTCATTACGCTAGAGCTAAAAGATGAATGCATGAATTGCTATGAAATAATCTAAATATGTCCTCTTATAGAGATTTCCTGATGGGAAGTCAAGAGAAGATGACAATTATTTTAATGACTCTGTACTCGATCGATAACCTCATCTCTGTCTGTCTTGGGATCATCGACGACGACAGTGTCAGGCACTATACCTTTTTTGTCGATATGTATGTCTGACTTGCCTGTATACCACTTCGCAGTCGTAAGTTTCAAACTACTGCCATC
>CAZBFX010000019.1:2382-14614 GCA_964491325.1 uncultured Candidatus Peribacteria bacterium | reverse complement strand
AATACAACGATCCGTGGACGATGCCACTGATGAGACATAATGAGTGGTGGATAGCTGTGGCGGAGGAGAGTAAGTAGTACGTATAAAAATCCTCTGATGCTTAGTTATAGTTTATCACTATACGAGCGAACATACGACCTAATATATATTCTATCTCTTCACAGAGTGTGCGATAGAGATTGTTAATAGCGTCTTCTATGTTTTGATTATAGCTAGGAGACTCTTTGTGTATTTCTTTTAGTAGAATATGTATTTCTTGAAAGTCGCTCTTTGCAGTAGTATAATTTTCTATTACTTCTTTATATTTCTTTTTGGACGCAAAAAGATCATTTTTTGTATGCTCAAATTCTCGCAGATCCGTTAGATGGTCTTCTAGTGTGATGAGTGAGTTTATGATTTTTTCATATCTATACATAAAGAACAATCTCAATAGCATATCCTCTTTGCTTCGTATATTCTCTCCTTCTGTATCCATAAAATCATCTTGGAGAATGTCGTTGAGTATTGCCCATTTTTTTGCTGTTTCTGGTCCTGATTCGTTTTCTCCACGTCCTGCTCATTCTAGGAGATATCTCTTTTCTTGGTTATAGATATGTGATATGGTAGATGAGACTGTACTCTTGGCATATGTATCAAAGAAATGCTTTGCAAATACTATAAGGTTTTCTGCATCGAGGAGAAGCGTATATATATTGCCATCGGGAACGACGGACTTCATTTCTTTTTCTAGATAGTGTTGTATCTCGTTGGTGGAGGATGCTAAACTATTCAGTTTGTGTATGCAATCGACTGTATCGCTGAATACTTGTCTAGCACTAATATGGTTTCAGTCTTTTTTATCGGCAAAGAGCTCATAGTTCTTGAAGAATCTTTGCATCATAGAGATAGTGTTTATTGCTTTGACAGGTATATCTTTCTGGTCTATGGTAGCTACATAGGGAGTAAGATCTGATCTGCCGAGTAACCGCTTTAGTCTCAAATAAATATCATTCAGAGCATCGAGGCTATCTGTCTGATTTTCTATACTCTGACAAAAATCATTATACAGATCTAGCTCTCGCTGATTGAGAAGATTTTTTAATCTCACCTCCTGCGGAAGGCGAATATGTGCTATATCATTGCCATCGATAGATTCGCCCATTGGTATATGTTTTTATAAATCTATTTCTTATCTATAATATAGTATTTATACTATTTTGTCAAGAAAATGATGACAATTAGGGCTATGTTTTCTGTCAGAGAAAATATGATCCTCTCTTGCGAAACATCTCCTATATCACTATACTCCGTCTATTTATGGCTCTCGGTCGATTATGGCAAATCTCTTCTCCAAATCAGCAATCAAACAGGCAATATCGATGTATCAGTGATTGGATATATCGAGAGAAATTGCAATTGTGCAAGAACTCTACGATGATTTTCGTAAAGGCAATATGAAAGATGAGACGAGATATGAGCAGAACTTCAACGAACTATTCTTCCATCAACTGCTCGGCTATGATCCGAAGATGAACTTTCATCCGAAAGCGAGTACACCCGTGGGGAGTAAGATCGCCGATGTCTGACTCGGATTTTTCGCTGAGGGATTGTATAGCTATGAAGGAGTGAAAGTCGTCGTCGAGCTGAAGTGATGTGAGACGATGCTGGACAAAAAACAAGCCAGCTATGGAGGGCAAAGCCCTGTCGATCAGGGATTCGGATACAAGACATCGTTTACACACTGTCCGTGGCTGATCGTCAGTAATTTCGCTTCTGTGAGACTCTATAGAGACAATAAACAAGACTTCGAGCTGTGGACGATAGAAGATCTGGCAAATCCTGACAACGACTACTATCATCTCAAGACACTCCTTGCACTGCTGAAGAGAAATCATCTCATCAGTGCATCGGGCACATCCTATACCGAGACCATCCTCAGTGAGGTGCGTAGCAAACAAGAACAAATCACCAAAGATTTTTACAAACAATACAAGACACTCAGACTGGAGCTGATCAACGATATCAGACAGCACAACACCGATGTGACTGTCGAAGTAGCGGTAGAGAAAGCACAGAAGATCATCGATAGGATTATCTTCATCCATTTCTGTGAGGATAGAGGACTCTTGCCCGAAGGCAAACTCAAAACGAATCTCCTCAAAGGACATGAAGTAGATCTCACGCCCTGGGAAGTATTAAAGCTCTACTTCAGAGGAGTCGATAAATGAAGTGAGAAACTCGGTATACCCAATGGCTACAATGGCTGACTCTTCCAAGATGATGCTGTGCTCAATGCTTTGGAGATCGGCAATACTATCTGTCATAAGTTTATCGATCTGGGGCACTATAACTTCGATGATGAATTATCGGTGAATATCCTGGGTCATATCTTCGAGCAGAGTATCTCGGATATTGAACAGCTCAAAGGAGAGCTGCTTGTGGCACAAATCCCCCCAACCCCCTTTGACAAGGGGGAGGAAAAAGGAAATAAAAAAGAATCCAAACGCAAAAAAGACGGAATATTCTACACTCCCGAATATATCGTGGACTATATCGTCCAAAACTCTCTCATGACCTATCTGGAAGAGAAAGAGAACGAGTGTCTGGCTCAGATAGGCAAGAAATGATGATACAAGACCGAGATCGAAGCATATCAAGCCTATCAGCATATACTGCAGCAGGTGAAAGTCCTCGATCCTGCCTGTGGATCAGGAGCATTCTTGGTGAGAGTGTTTGACTATCTGTATGCGGAGAATAAGCGTGTCGGTGAGATCATAGGGAGTCTCTTCTCGACGGACGAAATCTACAAGTCTATCCTGCGTGACAATATCTACGGGGTCGATCTCAATCCCGAGTCGGTGGAGATCACGAAGCTCTCGCTGTGGTTGAAGTCTGCACAGCAGGGGAAGAAGCTCAACAATCTCGATGCGAATATCAAGTGTGGAAACTCGCTCATCGATGATCCTACAGTAGCTGGAGACAGAGCTTTTGATCGAAAGAAGGAATTTTCTGACATTATGGGAGCATGAGGTTTTGATGTGATCGTCGGGAATCCGCCGTATGTTCTTTCTAGAGATTCTATTTTTGAAGAACAAAAAAGCTATTTAGCGAATCATTATAGTCTAATTCACGAGAAACCAAATCTGTATATCCTCTTTATGGAGAAGACGTATAACTTATTATCTTCTAATGGCTCTTTGTGATTTATTGTTCCTAATTCTTGGTTATGAATAGATTCTGGCAAGAAATTAAGAAAGTTTTTATTGGGAAATGTATTGTTTGAAAAAATGATCAACTTACAAGGACAAAGTTTTCCTTGAGTAAATGTAGAAACTATGATATTCACTTATCAGAAAAAGAATTCTAAATTAAATAGAGTCAAATATATAACCATTACAGATATGTTAATACCAGCTGACACTCTATTTGATAATATTTTGCAAAGTGAGTGGCTAGATAATAGAAATCAAATGATGGACTTAGCAAGCTCTCAAAAGGATATTTCGATAATTGATGCTCTAAAGAAATATACTAAACTAGAAGAGTTATTTGAGGTAAGAGTCTGATTACAAGCTTACGAAAAGTGAAAATGAAAACCAAAGCAAACTGTCGATGATGTGAAGAATCATGTTTTCGATTATGATCATAAGTTTGATAAAGACACATATCCCTATTTTGGAGGATGAGATATAGGAAGATATTCATACAGTCGATCATGACAGTGGTTAAGACATTGAGAACGGCTATCTCAGCCTAAAGAATTGCGTCAATTTACAGAAAAAAGAATACTTATCAGAGAAATAACTTCTAATTTCCCTAAAGTTTTAAATGCTACTTTTGTAGAAGAAACTTTTTTGAATAATAAAAGTATCATTAATATCTTACAGAAAAGTAGTTTGTTTGATTTAAAGTACTTACTAGCTATATTAAATTCTTCATTGATAAGTTTTTATCATGTAAGACGTGCTGTTAAAGGAAATAGAACATTGTTTCCAAAAGTTGTAATTAATGATGTTAAAAATTATCCCATTCCCAATATTTCTCTTTCTAATCAAAAACCCTTCATCGACAAAGCCGATACGATGCTCTCGCTCACTACAGAGCTTCACGAGAAGATCGATTCCTTCCTCAGATATATCTCGAGTAAATTCTGACTCGAGAAACTCTCTACCAAGCTCCAGAAGTTCTACGACTACGATTTCACTACTTTCCTCAAAGAGCTGAAAGGAGCTAAACTTTCTATGACAGAAGAAGCAGAGCTTATGGAGTTCTTCGAATCAAAGAAGTCGGGGATAGTTGCTCTCAAGAATCGTATCGATGCGACGGATAGAGAGATCGATGCGATGGTATTTGAGTTGTATGGGTTGAGCGAGGAGGAGAGGGAAGTAGTGAAAGGTGGGTAGGGTTTTATTTGATAAGTTAATTTTATGCTTTTTTTATTAAAACGGTTGTGGAACAATGCTGATAATATATTGGCATTATGTGCCCTTTGCGGATTATGATTTTATTTATATAAGATTCTATTTCCTTCTTTAGAACTGAAAATACAATCAATCTATTCTACTTTTTTAGCTAATGATCATGCTTGTCTTTTACTAAAGTTAAGAGTAGATGCTTCGTTTGAATTTATGGTAGATAGTATAGCTGTTGATGCTATAGTATGACAAAATGAAGAAAGACATAGCTGTAAATATGTAAGAATAAGATGGAAAGGTTTTCTACCTAAAATGTTAGATGTATCTGGCAAAGAAAGATATTATAAGTTACTTCATTCTCCCGAACCTGATTTATTGGCTCACACAATAAAACCTGGCATTAGCGACTATTATATTTTTTTAGAAAGTAACGATACTTTCCCAAAGCAAAAAGTAAATAAATGGCAATTGGAGATAAATATTCATTCCCCAAGTTCTTTTATCCCTCTTTTTCTCTCTAGAAGTAAGATTAGAAGAGAATGCAATATACCCATAGATAAAGAAGCTCATTTTGATGATTCTTTGATTGAAAAAATATCTGATGAAGAAGTAAAAGAGATTGTAGAAAGTCTATAATTATTTTATTTATTAAAAATAAAAATGGGGAAATATGTTCCAATTATAAATACTTGGATAAAGTCAAATGAATGAATAATGAGAGGTATTGAAATTCTTGCAATATTTGGGGGTATGATATTTGCTATTTGCTCATTATCTCAAGTTAACAAACAAATCCAGCAAATACATATACAAATCAATCAATGAAATGAAAATATGAAATATATATCAGAACAAAATGAGATTGCTAAAATTTCTTATGAAAAGTGAAAGAGATTTGAGGAAATAAAATTATTACAAGAAGTTTCTCAATATTTTGAGATAGAACCCAATAGAAGTATATTAGAATTTATGAGAACAAAAAATAGTGAAAAATTATCTCAGTATTGAGATAAAACCATACTTGATATGTTAGATAAATTCGAGTATTTGGCTTGGTTAAGTGAAGAAAATGAATTTAAAGATAATGATATAAGGGTAAATTTTGAAACACCAATATCAATAGTTTGTAGTAATAATTTTGTAATGTGAGAAAAGTGATTAATTGATAAATATGCAAAATGAAGATACTGATGATTAAAAAAGCTTTGTAGTAAACGATGATGAAAATAAAAAATCCTCAGGGCAGAGGATTCATAAATTTATTTTATCTTCTTAATGGATTCCATTGCTTTCTGTAAAGATCAGAGCTGTTGTTTTTCAAATTCTTGACGATGTTCTACACTAAGGTTATACTTATTTGCACTTTGAGGTCTCCATTCTAATCTTCCGTATCAGTATCTTATACCATATAATTTTCTATCAGTCATAATGTCTATGATAGTATTATAGATTTTTATGAAATCTCTTGATAGTGGATCTATATTTGTTATTCAATATTGTGCAAATACTTCTTCAATAATATCTCTAATTTCTGGGCTCTTCGATGCATGTGACACAAGATTTTTATAGTTTATTGATTTCATCTCATCTATTGATCATTTTCAATATGCAGGCCTTTCTGAGACATCATCTATTAGCATTTTCTTTCAACTTCAATCTATCTTTGTAACAATTTCTTTTTCTACTAGTTTATTAAGAAGATTGTAGGAGATTGATTTTTTAAGACTGCTTTCTAGTTCTAATTTTGTTATATCGTGTGAAACAGTAGATAAATATACTACAATATTCCAAGCCAAATCTTTGGTATGAGGTTTACATCTTGCGAAGATTCCCATAATAAAAGATTTATAAAAGTCTGTGTTTGAATGAGTCATGTTTGTAAGAAATAGGTTCTAAAAAAGAGAAGTTAAAAATCTCTTGTAATTTATCCTACTAAACCTTATAAACATTTCCATATCACTGAAAAGTTTTTCAAAAAAGGAACTTCGAATCTATTATCTAGTTGCATAGATAATAGGTTTTTTGTTTAGATAAAAAGCATGGCAATAGTATATAATAAAAATTCTACGACACTATAAGAATAGAGTAGTAAAAATCAATAGATTATTTTTTTTACAAAAAAATGAGTAATAATAGTCTCTGTCTATGTTAACTACGGTATGCTCCTATATGCCATAATATATAATTATACACTATAGTATAAAGAATCTCTTGCAATTATTATAAATATTACTATACATAATACATGAATGTATATTCTATACTAGATAGAGAACAAAAAGATATCATAGATCAATGTTTAGAACTCATTAAACAAGATCAAATTATGCAATGTAAGAAAACAGAAGTAGAAGAAAAGTGTCTTGGAAAAGTTATTCCGACATTACAATATTTCATAAATAACGACATGTATTGCGACGGTTATATTACAAAACACTTAGAAGAGAATATAATAGAATTTAGGATTCAATTACCAAGATCTGATTATCTCTTAAGAATCATAGCTTGATATACAAGATGAGAAATGATCCTTCTTACATGATCACTTATTAAGCCCAAATGATATGAAGACAAAAAAACAACCCAAGATATTGATCAAGAATATATAACACGTATAACAGAAGCAAAAAACATACGAAAAGATTTTACAACCCAACAACAATATAGTTATAGTGATATATCTATTTTAATTGCATAACACTACACACTACCATGCCAATTATAAAGACCTTACCAAAACGATCTCAAGCAAAGAAATCTAACTATGATAATGAATTATTTTCCATGACTATAGGATCAAATATTTTTCATTGGAGAAAATATAGATGATTGTCTCAACAAGAACTAGCAAAAAGATCTGATTTAACACAAACAAGCATATCAGATATAGAAAATTGAGACGGAAATCCGACTCTCGAAACTCTTATAAAAGTATCTTCTGCGTTAGAAATCCCTATCAACCTGATTATAAAAAGTAAAATTATACGAAGAATGATAGAAGCTATAGATTATATAACTCACACACTTAAAGATGTAGATATTCTCAAAGCCATGAAATTATTATATTTCATAGATTTTGAATCACAACAAAAACTATGACAAAAAATTATCTGACTAGAATATAAAAGACGAAGTCGATGACCATTTAATCAGGATGTGTATCAGCTCAATGATATTTTTACAAAAAAGTCTGAGAAATATATTCCACAAAAATTTAAATCTTATATAACATTATCTACTACAGATCAAAAGTTTTTAGATACTATTATTGAACATTATTGAGATTATAAATCAGCAGAATTAATGAATTTGTCCTATCAGACACCACCTATGAGATGATTTAAAAAGTGAGATGAAAAATGAATGGGTAAAATCATTTTATAACAATAAAAATTCATGCACCTCACCAAATCCCTCTTCGTCGACTATCTCTAGCCCAACTAGATAATTGCCGCCTCCCATCAGGGAGGTTTTTTTTCTCGTCGTGAGCAGTGAGTGGCGATGGAACTTTTCGAGATAAAAAAATTGACGACCCTGAGGAACAGGATCGGCAGCTTATTTCTATTGATAGGAGAGTAGCGATAACACCGAGAGCAGAGGACCATTGGTCCTCTGTCTCGGTTTCAAAGCCCAACACGTTCAATCAACAGAGAGATATACAATATACACAAAAAGATATAGAAATCAAGAGAAAATCAGAGAAAGTCAATTTATTCTCAGAGATGTCTATTTACCTTCGCTTTCTAGTCACTCTTCTCCACCACTTCGACGAAAACTCTCCCTTTCTCCCTCCCTTGCTACTCTGGGTCAGAGAGTGGTGAGAGAGTTTTTTACTTTCCTTGCTCGATATCTCATCATACTATTGTATAAAATATGTATAAGAAAGTATCAAAAAAAACTTGATTTTGCATAATAAAAAAGTTATACTTGGTCATGTGATCACATGACCAAGTATAAAAGTGCTCTTTATCTGCGACATATACCCCTATGGACACCCTCAAGATGCTCAGAGAAAAGAATCATCTCTCGCAAGAAGAGATGGCAAAACTCCTCGGTATCAGTAGACTCACCTACGCAAGTGTGGAATCAGGCAAGAGAGAGCTCAAACTTTCAGAGATAGAGAAACTGGAAACTACTTTTGAGATCTCCAAAGATGCATTATTGGGTAAATCATCACAAAAGATCATAAAAACACCCAAAGAGGAGGATCCTTTTTACAAGTTTAAACAAGTATTTCTCTATATTCTCAATCAATGTGCTCAAAAACCGACAGTTGGGAAAACTGTCCTCAATAAATTACTCTATTTCGCAGATTTTAATTATTATGAAAAGAATTTTGAATCTATCACTGGAGTAGAATATATTAAACTGCCAAGATGACCAGTACCGAAGATCATGGATATCATTATACCAGCGATGGAAAGTGAACAACTTATCAAGCAGATCGAAATTCCTTATTATACGTATATCCAACAGAGAATATTTCCTCTGCAGGAAGCAGATATTAGTGTCCTTAATGCTCTCGAACTGAAAGAGATTGACGATGTCATCGCACAGTATTCTGATAAAACGGCAGATCGGTTGAGTGACCGATCACACGACGATATGCCCTATAAAGCAACCAAAAATATTGGAGAGCGTATTGATTATGGACTTGTTCATTATCGTAGCCCTGTTTATTCTGTAGCAGAATGGATTGATGGAGATTAAGTTTTCGCAGTGTTCTGAATTTGAAAAAGATTTCAAAGCATTATATAAAAAATATCCTTCTCTAGAGGAAGATTTTGCTTTACTTAAAAAAGCAATGCAAGTTTCTCCTATTCTACCACATGCAGAGAGGATAAATAATCTCGGTGAAGATATTATCCTAGCTATCTACAAAGCGAGAAAAGTTGCTTGTAAATATCTTAGAAACAGCACAACATTGAGAGTAATTTATGTGTATGATGACGAAAATGATATGGTTCAATTCATAGAGTTTGTAGAAATCTACGCAAAATGAAAAGATGACAATGAAGATAGAGAAAGAATCAAAAAACTATATAAAAATAAAGAGAATCTCAATTAATAATATCTTTAAATTAAGATATAACAATAAACCTCACCAAATCCCTCTTTGTCGATTATCTCTAAATCAATGACTACTACCGCCTCTCGTCAGAGAGTTTTTTCTTCTCGTCGTGAGAGAGGAATGGCGATGGAATTTTCGAGATAAAAAATCTCACTCGGGAGGAGTGAGACTATGGTGGAGACATGCTAGATATTATATTGTCGCTTGTTCTTTTAGGCTAGTAATTCTTCTCGTTCTATTTGGCTCTTGGTAATGTTTGCGATACTATACTCACTACTTTCTGCTTCAAGATTGATCTGCTTATGCATAATTGCTTGGATAAGGAGGGAAAGACTATCGTCTTTGCCCAGTGATCATATTGCTTTGACAAGAGGAAGAATGATATTAATCGCAGTTTCCATATTGTCGGTATAGTCAAGAGTGTGGTAGTCATTTTCCTCATAGTCTTTGACGAATATTTCATCGAATATATCTTTTTCATCTTTGGATAGTTTTTTGATATTGTTTTCGAATACTGCTATTTCATGATCAGAAATCTGTGATAGTGTAGATACTATTATTTCATAGTCTGTTAGTACTGTCCCCTCAATTTTTCTGCCTTCTTTCAAGTCGCTGATGGACGTGAGTAATGTATCGGTCAGAAGCATCTTTGCCACAGAGGAGAAAGGTATGCTAGCCACTCTGACAAATTCTAACACATCTCTATTGGTGGCATTGAAAAGACCGTCATCTATATCCTCTTTTGTGTCTCATGCACCTATATGTTCTTGCTGTATATAAGTCTTCCATGTATGAAAGTTTTGTAATGCTTCAGAGCTAAAGGACATTTTCATAAATTCCTCTTTATCTGTCGATTTCCCGCTATCGTCAGAAGTGCGGTTGTGGTTAGCCATATAGACAGACAATAAGGACTTTTGACAATTACCAACAGGCTTAGTCGCGAAAAATTTATATCTATCTGCTCTTTGGATAGGCTGCTTGTCATACGAAAAAAGTTCATAGATATTATCTATATTTTGTTCGCAGAAATGAATTAATGAATCTAGAGCTTCTCTACTGTTTCTTTTTTGTCTGAGAGATTCACCAATAGCATCTAAGATAGTCATCTTGGTTGCATCCATTGCGAAATGGTGCTTGAGAGCGACAAGTGTCTTGGAAGCGAGACCGAGACTTTTAGTCTTGAGATCAATAGTTTGTTGCATGATGATTATCTCAAAGAAGATAAATAACTGTAATGATTATATATAGATATACTTATATGTAAAGTCAATAGATTTTTACCTTTCTGATTTATAACTACTCAGAAACTTATAATGAAACTCATCGTCTAGCTCGGTAACGATTACCGCTTCCCATCAGAGAGGTTTTTTCTCCTCGTCGTGAGCAGTGAGAGGCGATTTTTACGATAAAAAATCTCACTCGGGAGGAGTGAGAATGGCGTTCTTAGTTATTTCATATGCCAATACTGTGCATTCCTTTTCCTCTGACCGTATACTGCCAGCGACCTTGTACCCAGTCTTTGTGGACAGGAAGAGACTCAGAACTTGTGCCATTGGGGAAAGATTGTCTACATCTATCGATAGCATCGATAAAAGCATCGACTTCATTCTTGATAGTAGCAATAGAATTAATCGATGCTACTTGGATATCGAAAGATGTAGCTTCATCGTCACAAGAGGAGATACGGATATCGTCATGACCATGGTGCCCCATCGTATAGACCACAGTATATCATTGATAGATGAATGTCAAAGAGACCTTATCTCCTATTTTCTCTATACCAGCAGCATGAGTTAACTGAAATGTTTTTTGGACAGTGGGTAGTAGGTCTACTAATTGGTTATAGAGATTACTCGCCCTGTTACTTGTCTCGCTAGTAGTATGTGTGTTGTTATGAGAGAGATTTTGGAGTATGTCCAAAGCTTCATTTTCGAGAGCTTGGAGAACATCTTTGCCTAGAGCTTTTATATTCTCTAAAAAGCAGACTTCTCTGATAAGATGTGCTCTCGTGATACCATCGGGTGCGATTCTCATAAGATCCGTAGCGAAGTCCTCTGCTGTAGTATATTTGCCGACGATACTAGTAGCTGTTTCCTGCGTATTCAATACTTTGAGTATCCCATCTTTGTATGTCGCTGATAGGTTTTGGTAGGATGATGTTACTACGGATGCGTCAGTAGTTGATCATAAAGACGGTGATAGTGTATGGACCATTGTTATGGATAATATAAACAAAACATGATTATAATGATCTTTATGTCTTTTGTCAACACTTTCTTGTCTCTATTCTCTTGTATTCATTTCCTCGGCTATCGTTTTGATCAGATGATTGTCTTGTTTTTTATCCTTCGGATAGATACTCTGATATTACTATTTCATTTTCACTCTCTCTCATGTATCAGCAAGATTTCCCTATCGTCACGACCCATCCCGATCTCGTCTATCTCGACAACGCCTCGACGACCCAGAAGCCACAGTATGTCATCGACCGTGTCGATCACTATATCACCCACGACTATGCCAATATCCATAGAGGCGTCTACGATCTCGCTGAGCAGTCCGAGATCCTCTACGAACAGTCCAAGAAGATGACAGCGAAGCATCTCGGATGTCATCGATCCCAGCTCATCTATCACTACAACGCGACTGCCTGTGCCAATATGCTCGTGGATCTGTTAGTCCACAATACAGTCGTCTGACTGGGTGATACGGTACGAGTCGGTCTCCGAGATCATCATGCGACCATCGTCCCTCGACAGCTCATGGC
>CAZBFX010000019.1:0-2282 GCA_964491325.1 uncultured Candidatus Peribacteria bacterium | reverse complement strand
ATATCCAGTCTCGATCACCGACACAGGGTGGAGGAGGGATCATCGATATGGTGACGACAGAGGGATGTTCATTACAAGTAGGCGTGTCGAAGTTTGAGCCTGGGACTCCCAATCTCATCGCTGCAGTCTCATTACTCGCAGCATGGGAGTATATCGAGCAGATCGGTGGCTATGCAGCATTGCAATCTCACGAACATGCATTGATGGCTTATTGCCTCGAATTATTCGCTCAGCGTCCGTGGATTACGCTGGTGGGATCAGATGATCTGTCAGTCAGGACGCCTACTTTTGCTTTTACATTACCATGACAGTCTCCTGCAGAGCTGTGAGATTATCTGGCTAGACAGCAGATCTGTGTCAGAGGAGGAGGGCATTGTGCTCATCCACTCTTGCATAGTCTGGGATATGACCATGGTATCACGAGGATGAGTCTCGGGTTGTCATCGACGAGTGAGGATTGTGCGAAGTTTTTTGCTGTTCTCGATGTCTTCCATACACTTCACCCATAGAGGACGATTCTTATCAGACAATGCTCTTGATTTTTGTCCTGGAGATAGCTATACACATACGATGTGTGTTTTGTGTGCTTTCATAGTTCAATGGATAGAACGACCCTCTCCTAAGGGGTAGATGCAGGTTCGATTCTTGCTGAAAGTATGTGTGTACATCATTGCCACATAAGAGGCGACCACAAAGAAGGTATCTCAGACAGAGTGTACTTTCTGATCGGTAAGTTTCGTCTGCGACTAGATCGCATTTTATCTTTTATTATCTTTTTATCTATGGTCACTAAAGCAAAAAAAGCATCAGCCGATGCACAACAATGGTATCAGAGACATGACAACGACACAGGATCTCCAGAGTATCAGATCTATATCCTCTCACAGAGGATCACTGATCTCCAAAATCATCTCCAAGCAAATCACAAAGACTTCGATGCAAAGAGATCACTACTCAAGCTCGTCGCTCAGAGAAGATCACACCTCAAGTACCTCAAACGCCATGACATGGATAGGTATCTGATGGTCGGTAAAAATACAGGATTGAAGATCGCAGCGTAAATAGTACATTGTTAGTGTAGTATGTTGAATTTCGGTCATTTCTTTAGCATTCTTTGCTACAAATTATCGTTTATTCGTTTTTTATCTTTTAACGTTTTATACTATGTCATCAGTAACATTTGCACATATCGAGCAGCATATGCCTCGTATGATAGAAGGACAGAAAGTACAAGGTATTGTCGTGAAGAAAGTCGAAACAGGTGTCTTGGTCGATTGTATCGATGGTATGTTTACGGGTATTATCCTCCAAAAAGAAGTCAGAGATCTTATCAGAAATGGTGTCGATCTCAGTATGGGAGCGACGATCGAAGCAGAACTTATCAATCCATCGATCAAACATAAAGAATGATATTATATTATCTCTGTGACGAAGCTTCTCCAAGTCGATGTCTGGAAGAGTATCATCGGCAAGATGGAAGTGAATGAGATATTTACCGTGGTTCCGACAGAAGCAAATCTTGGATGATTGCTCGTCGATATGCATGGTATCAAGTGATTTATACCATTGTCTCAGCTTGCTCCTATCCACTATCCGAGAGTGGAAGACGGTGATCAAGAGATGATCTTCGACAAATTGCTCGATCTCATCGGTGCAGAATTCAAAGTCAGAGCTATCTCTATCGATGAAGATGACAAGAGAGTGATCTTATCAGAAAGAGAAGCACTCAAAGAAGAGACAGAGAAAATCTTGAGTGAGATACAAGTCGGAAGCTCCTACGAATGAGTGGTGAGTGGTACATCTAGCTACGGTCTCTTCGTGACACTCGGTGGAAGTGTCGAAGGTCTCGTCCATATCTCCGAGCTCACATTCGGTCACGTGGCTCATATCGACAAATTGGCAAAAATCGGTGATCCGATGGAAGTCAAAGTCATCGGTCTCGAAAACGGTAAGATCTCTCTCTCTCGCAAACAGCTCAAAGGTGATCCTCGGTCATATATCGCAGAAAACTTCAAATCAGGCGATATCATCGAAGGAGAAGTGGTGAGATTCGTCCCCTACGGTGTCTTCGTGAGAATCTACGATGATATCAATGGACTTGTCCACTTGAGTGAATTGACCAAAGGTAATCAAGTGAAGATCGGACAAGTCGTCCAAGCGAAGATTATCCTCTTGGATCCAAAACAGAGAAAGATCGGACTCAGTATGAGAGCAGCACAATCGTCTAGCAACACTGATACGGATGTGGTCCCTGAATCCACACCTAAGAAGCGAGCAAAGAA
>CAZBFX010000018.1:0-14676 GCA_964491325.1 uncultured Candidatus Peribacteria bacterium | reverse complement strand
CATTACGAGCAACCAAAGCGATTTTCTGACCTTGTTCGATCGACATATCGATCTGGTCGAGAATGACACGCTGTCCATATCTGTGACTGAGTTGTTTGACTTGGAGGTAGTACATAAGAAAAGTTCAAAGTTAAGGGTGTAGAATTAAGAATAGTATTATAGCTAATTAAGACAAGAAAATCAAATAGTAAAAAAGTCCCGAAGGCATGCCTATTATATAACTCTCTTATCTATTTTTCATACTTTATTTGTCACCAGCTTATCACTAGAATGTAGACTTTGAGAGGGCAAATAGCATCAAGGAGAACGGAGGGAAGCGTTTTTCTGCATAATACGAAGTATATTAAAGCAATACCTTGAGATCAAAAAAATTGATAGAAAGCTATTTCCCTCGTTAACACTTTTTACTTTTACTACCTTCAGTTTTAGAGTTTTTAAGTAATATTCCTTAAAATTTGCAAAATAAGAAAATATAGTTATAATTATGAAGAGTAATTTTATTTACTGTGTATTCATAAATGGTTGTTAATACTTCAGGTAATAGTATAGGGAAAAGTTTTGAAATCAGACCATATCAAAGAAAGGCATGGAGAGAGCTTTTATCAAAAACGCAAGAATGGCTAGTAGGTACTATGAAAAGTAAACCAGACATTGATCTTCAGACCTCGATTCCCCTATGGATGGCGACAGGTGCAGGTAAAAGTTATACTATGGGAGAATTTATGAACAAGTTATTTAAATTAAGGAATAGATATAAACCAGACCGCCCAATTAAAGGTTTATTTCTTAATAATAGAATTTCACTTGTTAATCAAGTGCATGAAGACTTTTTCAAATGAAGGGATGATAAACCTTGATTCTTAGCAGATCACCCCATTCATACACAAGTCTTTCATAGTAAGCTTGATGATATAGAAAAACTCAAGACAGAACTCTTTAATGAAGAAATATTTGATAGACAAAGCCTACTAGATTACGGTTGAGTTCGTTTCTTAGAGAAATTCGGTAATTCACTCATGGCAAAGATTCTCAAAAAGCCTCTTGTTACTATAACTGCCAAAGACCTTGAAGATCTTTCAGAAAAGTTATGATTGCCATGAGTTCATACTATTGGGAAGACAGAATATAATACACTAGAAATTGAAGAATCTGGAACTTGATCCAAAGATGAAATGTACTTTTCGACATTTCAAACAGCATATGCCCAACGTTTAGATGAGAAAATAGAAGATCTTGATATGATCGTTATTGATGAAGCACATATTATCAAGTGAGAGAAAGCTTATGAGACCTTGATGAGATTCTATAAACCAAATAAAGAATGAAAACTACCACTTGTTTTCTTATTGTCAGCAACGATGAATCCTGTATTACATCTCATTAATGATCCAGTTGTGAAGTTTTCTTTGCCGGAATACATTGCCTCTGCTTATTGTCCAAAAATTCATTATAACCTTGTTACGACCAATGAATGGACAACAGGTGATATCAAACATATCAACGAATGGATAACAGAGATTTCTCAAATGGAAGATCTTAGCAAAAAGAAGAAGGCTCTTAAAGAATGTAAAGAATACCTTGAAACTATACTCAAAAAGTCTTCTATGACCGATAAAGACCTTGTCACTGATATGATATGAAGAGTGGGCGACCTAGACTATACTATTATATTTGCAAAAGATATAGACAGTGCTGATGCAATCACTGCAGAGATTAATAAACAGACATGAAATTCTAATACAGCAATCGCCATCCATAGTAGAATAGACGAAGTAGATAAAGATGTACTAGAGAAGTATAATAATGGTACTCATAAAGTGATTGTGGCAGTTAATAAACTTAATGAAGGAATAGATTTACCAAAAACAAAGAATGTAATCTTCTGGAGAGAGACTGAAAGTGATATTATTTTCCAACAACAGTTTGGAAGATGATTGAGGTGAGACGAAGTTAATATCTATGATTATGTAGGTGGACTGAGACATCTCGCATGGGTCAATGGTATCCATCGTGCGGTAGAACAGATTCACCAATGAGAAAGAATGAAACAGAATTGATCGACTGACGATAATGAAAACAGAAACAAAGTAACACAGCTTCAAAATGAAAATAATATTGATCTTCGCATTAATACTACTTGACTTGGTAGTGAAGCATATAAAACCACGGTATGACCATCGGCACCAGTTGATATTCAAGAGTTGATGCTGAGATTGCAAAATGAGGTATATACTTTGGATATGACAGATGAAGAATTTATTGTTTACTTTAGGAATAAATTACAACAAGAAGGCATAACTGACAATGTAAGCTTGAAAAAGTATTGAGTGATAAAGTTTAGTAGGAAGTTTTGATTCAAAGAAATAGGAAGACTATTAGGAAGAACGGTTGAGTCAATTACATCAGATATTTTAGAAGAGATGGTAGCTATATTATGACTGGAAGAATGGGGCAATAGCAATAGAGAACTATTCATTAAAGAATTCAAAGAAAGGCTTGCCGAGGAAGCTATTATAGATAAAATGAGTCTATTAGAGTACTGAGCAACAAGGTTCGTAAAAAAGTTCTGAAGATGAGACATTGGTCAATTATTTGGAAAGCTCATGCAATCAGTATCTCTCGATGATCTTACTCAATTGGCAAGCCTATTATGATTTGAAGAACGAGATAGGGCATCAAGAGATAAATTTATTAAAGAATTCAAAGAAAAACTTGTTAAAGAAAGTATCACTGATAGAATAACTTTATTAGATTATTGACCAACAAAGTTTGCACAAGTCTTTTGAAGAATAGAGCTAGGAAAAATTTTGGGAATATCTATAATCCATGTATCTCTTCCGTATCTTAATCAATTAGCGGATGTATTGGGATTTGCAACTTATGCTGATTCTTTTAAAACGAAACTCGCCGGAGAGAATATTCTAGACCAGGTAAGCTTACTAGACTATTGACCGAAAAGGTTTGCACAAGTTTTCTCCACGCCAGAAGTAGGAAAGCTTTTAGGTAAAACAGTAAACTGTATTACTGTTGATATTCTTAAAGAACTAGCTGATACATTGCAACTCGAAGAGGAAAGCAAGGAAAGAAGACTACAACTTATTCAAGAGTTTGCAGCCAAACTTATGAATAAGTGAGTTACCAATAAAATGTCTTTAGTAAATTATTGAGTAATAGAATTCAAAAGGGACTTTTGATTATTAGAAATAAATAAACTTTTAAGAAAACAGATTACCAATACCCCTAAAGTAAAAGATCTTGAAAACTTGGCCGAGATATTATGACTTGAAAACGATTATAACAAAGTCTTCAAAGAGGAAATTGCCCAAAAAGGTATTATAGACAGAAGGACTCTATTAGATTATACAGCAAAAAAGTTTGGAAAGGATTTTTGAAGATCAACTATAGGAAAAGTTTTGGGGAGAATAGTAAGTATAATTACTGTTGATACTCTCACAGAAATAGCTGATACATTGTGATTTGAAGAGATAGATTATCTCCAATCTCTCAAGACTAAACTTATCACTGCAGAAGCCTTCGATAGAAGAGCAGTACTAAGTTACTCGGCGAGAGACTTTGTAAAACAGTTCTGAGCTGAAGATATTGGTGAAGTCTTGGGAAGGTCTATTAGAAATAGTTTTACGGCACCTGATCTTAAAGAGTTAGCTGATATATTAGGACTATAATTAGAGTTATCATTCATCTAATTCCTCGTAATTAGATCGTCATTATAGTCATATATATACGATGTCAATAACAAATGATTTTTACAGAGACCGCTCTGAAAAATATACAGACTACCCAGCAGAAAACCTCTCATCCATCGCCTTTTCAAACTCACTCTCCAATCACTTATTAGGTATTTTGACTTATACTATAGGGATACTAAAGATTTTTTAATCTCTCCAATCCTGCATCCAAAGTGAATGCTCAATCAATACTATTCACATTAAAAATCATCATATACCTATATCATTCTCCTGCTTTGTTTGCTCGATACTGTCAGAGTTTTACTTTACTTTCGCTGTCGCTATTGTCTCTATCATCTCATTTGGTTTCTACGAGGATGATTTTCCCCGATTTCATTTTGACGATAAAGTCAGGATAGTGATTGATTGGTCAGTTGAGATAGAATCATTTTCTTTCGATGTTACGATGTCGTCGTTCTACTGAGTCCAAATTTGCGATTGCAAGTATGACCTTGTGTTCAAAATCATTCATATCTCATTCTTCGGTGTAGAGCGACTTAGTGATACCACTTACCGTCTTCAGTGGTGAAATTGTTTTGGGTAGTTGAGTTTTATACTATAAAAAAGACCAGTGATACCGAACCAACGATACCACAGGTCTCTACTATTTTTTCTCACAAATGTGAGAGACTAATTCCCACGATATACCAGGGATGGGACTTGAACCCACACACATTGCTGCATTCGATTTTGAGTCGAACGTGTCTACCATTCCACCACCCTGGCATTATTCTAGAGCAACGAGCTCACGAATACTTCTTTCCATTTTTGCCTTTTTACTCTTTTTTCCTTTTTCTCCTTCCACGCATGAGTTCGATTGTAGTGATTTTCATGCTAAAATCAATTGATTTTCACTATGAAAATACCTATGCATAGGAGAGGAAAAGACTGTCTCATGAGACAAAGTCGCGACAGCGAGACTTTGAGCTACTATGTTTTTTATTTTATTATCCACCACACACATGGATTTGAATAGAGTAACGCTCATCGGGAGAGCAACAGACACTGTCGACGTGAAGAGGATCGAGAGTAATGATTCTAGTGTCGTCAACTTCGTCATCGCTACGAACAGAAGATTCAAAAACAAAGACGGGAATCAACAAGAAGAAGCAGAGTATCACAGATGTGTCGCTTATGGTGTCAGTGCCGATGTCCTCGGTAAGTATCTCCACAAAGGCAAAAGAATCTATATCGAGTGAAGACTTCGTACGAGAAAACGAGAAGATAATGCATGACTGGTCAAATATTCGACTGAAATTATCGTCAGTCATTTTATATTCCTCGATAGCAAATCAGCTGATGGCGACAACGCTGCTGACGCTCATCACATGACAGAAGAACATCCCGACACTATCGTGAGTGAAAGCATCTCCGATGACGAAGTCCCATTCTAGAGAACAACAAAATGAAGGAGACTTAGAATTTATAATTTAAAACTTACTACTTCTTCATGTCCCATCCTGCTATGTCATGACTAAAATTATTTCTCTATGAAGTATTTGATCTCGTCGCCTATATCGTCTTTGTAGCAGGTATCGTCTTCTTTGTCAGATTTTTCATCATTAACCCATTTAATGTCGTCGGATCGAGCATGTATCCGACCATCCATGAGAAAGACTTCATCCTCGTCGACAAGATCACTCCGAGATTTCATGGCTACGATAGAGGCGATATCATCGTCTTCGTCCCTCCAGGCAAAGATGTCGCCTATGTCAAGAGAGTCATCGGCCTCCCTGGTGAGACAGTCAGAATCAGAGACAATACCGTGACCATCTGCCAGACAGCAAGCGGCGATGACAATTGTCGTACACTCGATCAGTCATTTCTCCCTGCAGAGACCGAGACTATCGCTAGTTGTGGCAAAGATACATTTGTCGTCGATACATGATACTTCGTCATGGGAGACAATAGAGCAGCGAGTACAGATTCTCGTTGTTGTTTTGGACTCTACTGCTATGAGAAGACGAACTATCTCGCACCAGCAGACCATATCATCGGCAAAGTCCTCGTCAGGATATTCCCTGATCCGACATGATTTCCCAATCCCTTCGTAAACATCGACAGCGTCTCACCATAGTCACGTTTCATTCTATCCATCACGAGTATGATAGCTATCGCTTGGACGATCATCCGCTACCATTGGAGAAAAAATCATATTCTCTGACTGTTTGTCCTCGTCTTGCTCTGGATGGCTATACAACCACTCATCGAGAGTCTCGCTCTCGGTGAAGCTAGCTATGTCTGACAGGCGTGGTTACAGAGTGGCATAGAGATTATCGGTATCAGTTTTAGTATCTATTTCGCTGCGACGACCTACAGCCTCCACAGAGAGAGCAAGATACTGACCATCTTGTCGAGCAAGAGACAGTCCGCATATAGCTATATAGGATGAATCATAGGATGAATCATGAGCATCATGATCATCTATAGCATCATCGTAGCCATCATCATGGCTCTATCGACCAATGGATGATGAGCGATCTCGCTGATGATCATGTGGATACTCATCTTCTCGATCATGGTGAGCATCACTACCCTCCTATCTCTGATCGCTACGCCCTATATCGTCATAGCGACAGCACTGATAATCTATAGTCTGAGTTATACGATCTCGTTTCTCCTCTTCATGAGTGAAGCATATCAGACAGGGACATATACGATCATATCGATTATTGCTTTGCTGCTGCCTCGTTTTGATATACTGACATCACTGGTCGCATGATCACAAGCGTGGCGACGAGCAGTGCTAGGACATAGTGGCTATAGCATCGTGATCATCAGTCTGACCATTCTTTCATTTTCTCTTTCCTATCCATGAAGATCTTCTCCAGTTTCGACACATGATTCAAACAAGAAAGACTAAAGTTCTACAGACAACAATACGGCAAAGAAAATGTACTACTCCTCTCGTCGAGTAGAGTGTTCTTATGGTTTTATATCATCTTTCCACTCCTCGTCTCGGCTATATTTTTGACCGCAAGTATTCTATCACTTGTCTATTTCTTTGGAGAGTATTATGGATGGATAAGTGGTGTATGTTTGATGCTCTTCGTCTTCTTCTCGAGAGATATCCATACACTCAAGAAGATCATGGACTATGCGATGGATTTTTGTATCATCACACCCGAAGAGATAGTCCTCGTCCAACAAGAATGAATCCTCAACAGGACAGTCAAGACACTCGATACACTGAAGATCAAGAGTATCTACATCAACAAGAAAGATATCATCAGTAGCGTCTTCGACAATGGCACATTGATCTTCATGAGCGATGGTGATGAGACACTAGGGGAGATCGTGTTTGACTATATCGCTGATCCAGAGAAGGTCAAAGATCGCATCCACAAGATCATCGCACCAGCGACACACAATCCCAACTACAATCATAACCACAATAGCTAATTTTATCAGCACTTTCGAACCATGACCGCCATACCCTATGATGTCTACGAATCACCACATGAGATAGTGATCATCCTCCCTCTCGGAGGCGTCGAGAAAAAAAGCGTCCATATCAGACTGGATGATGAGCATAGCCTCCATATCCAAGGAGAGAGGACACACAAGAGTCTCAGAGAAGACTGTATCTGTATCCAACAGTCATGCTATCGATGAGCTATCGATCTCACGATCGATCTCCCTCCGCATATCAGCTATAGTCATATGCATAGCTCTCTCTCACCAGACAATATCTTGACCATCATCGTACCGAAAAATATCGTCCCTGAGACGATACCGGTGACGATAGAAAAAGAAGCAAAATCTACACACAAAGAGACGAACTAATTCTTATAATACTTCATCTTTGCGATAGCATAGTCGAGCGTTTCGATCTCTTTTTGGAGATCGGTAATTTGTGCCTCGAGTGTGATGATCTGCTGATCATTTGCTGGTGTTCTCGACTGACGAAGACGCATGATGGTATTTCTGAGCGTTTGGATAAGTTGTTTCTTGTAGGCATGTTGCCCCGTCAAGACAGAGAGAGAGACGACAGGCTCGGGTTCTTTGTGTTGTGTCTGGAGTGCGACGACGACATTCATGATACGAGACTGAGCTATCGTCTCGTCGATAGTCTCACTCTCACTGATATAGGTTATACTCGCTTGTGGGAAGCAATGCATGATGAGCTCTTCATGACGTGCCACATAGTCAGCAAAATCTTTATTGGCTTGGAGTAACAGTGTCAGGGATGTAGCTTCTGGTGATGCTTGTGCGAGCAATAGGTGCCATTGACGGATGACATCCATCATGAGCGTACATTTGTAGTTCTTGGTATAATCCAATGCGAGTATCTCATCTAGTGTGATAGGATGGTCATCCGTGGCGATACACGAGAGCAATGATGATGCACTGTGCGGTGCATATGCTTGCATCAGCTCTCATCATGCATAGACCATCAATGCACAGAGCAATGGCGTCACTGGTGATGGATAATGCTTGAGTATCGTGAGTGCGATCTCCGCTAGATCATATCGCAATGACTGTATACAGAGATGGACACTCGTCGCTACAGCATACTTATCTCTATAGTAGACGACATCATTGATGATGCGTTGCATATTGGTCACTATCCAGAGATCGTAGTCGCTCATCTGATCTGCAGCGAGTGCGAGAGTCTTGGTAAGCGAATGCTTTGATACAGAGATATCTGATGCCCTCAGTGTCATAGTGATCAGTCTACTGGCATTTCGTCGCTTCGTGAGGAAACGATGGAGCATATCGAGACTATAGGATGGAGCTTGCTCCTCATCCATCAGAGATGATGTCAACAAGAGTGATAATCTGACGACATCACCGCCATACAGATCGATTTGTCTCATATAGCTTTCATCCATGCTATCGTTCGATCCTGCGATCTGCATCAGTGATGCTGTCTGGACATAGGGGATAAGTATATCACGCTGACGATCTGCCATATGGGAGAGCAAGAGCATACTATGCGTCAACCGATAACTCTCATCACTAGCAAAAAAATATGATAACTGACGAGGCGTAGAGAGGTGTGATAGTGCGGTGACGATATTGATCATACCGACATACTCATGATCATAACTATAATGATGCTGAGGGAGATCTGCTACGACATATCACTGATCTGTACAGATGATGCCATCGCTTGTCTCGAGACGACGCAGGAGATCGTCGCTATATATGTGGAGCATCTCATCATCATGAGCGATACCAGCGAAGAGTTCATGGATCTTGTCGCCTGCATCACGAGCATACATCTCAGGATAGTATGTCTCATAGTATGACAAGATATGATTGATCAGAGGGTAAGCATCATGCACGACTAGCAGTCATTCGATCAAGACATCGAACTGGACCAATGATGGACATATACCCATCATCACGGCATCAGCGACAATACAGGTCAACAATGGTTTCGTCGCACGAAACGACAAAGTATGCAGCATGTTTTGTGCGTCTACCGTATAGGGCACCTGTGTCTGCATGGTATCTCTGCCACTGATACATCGTCGGCTATCACGTCATGCAAGTGTCTCGACGAGTGTGTCAGGACAATTTCTCATGACGAGCGATTCATCCATGAGGATAGTCTGCAATGTATCTGCATACAGCGATACGAAGATATTCTTCTGCAATATAGGCAACAAGATATCATGTGTCTGACTATCGACAAAGTGGGAGATCGTCGTATATTCTTTCTGATCGATATTGGAGATATCATCGAGAAACTGGATAATATTCTCTCTAAAAGAGAGCATCAACTTACCAGCAAATTCTTTGGCATGTGTGGTGAAACAACCATACTGATCGATCGCGTAGATATCTGTCGGCAAACCCATCTCCAAGGCAAGATAATAATCCTCACGCCTATGTGCTGGGATAAGCATCATCGTCCCCTCTCACTCCATAGAGACACTATCATGTGCCAGGAGCGGAATGGCTTTATTGATTAGTGGGATAATTACATCTTTCCCGACAAGTTTCTTATATCTTTTATCCAGTGGATGCACAAGGATGGCGACACAACCAAAGAGAAAACACGGCTCATCAAGTGATGCGACGACACTATGTTTCTTCGCTTCGACAAAAAATCTGATATGATAACGGATGCCTTTTCTTTTTTCTTGGGTAACACGATGATCAGGGACGACTGTTTTTTGATTGATATTGAAGAAAGTCACATCATCACGACAACTCACACTATGATGATCCACTAGTCTCTCTGCAACATCAGAGAGTATTGCCATACTCCCGCTATCCAATATGTTTGCATGCGAGAGACGCACACCGAGACGATGGAGACATGTCTGTATCTCATGCGAGAGGCGTCCACGTGCTTCCCATAGCATCGATGGAGACACACCAGTAAACGACATCATATTCGGATTGATAGATGAGATCAGTGGCACATGATGAGCTCTCGCTAGACAATCAGCGACTACTCGACGACGAGCCTGTGCCAACGATGGGAGAGTAAAGAGCGGCTCGACAACATATGCCTTCTCCATATCGTCATCTATAGATGCCGAGAAAGATGATTGCCCATAGAGTGATGATCGATCGATCTTCTTCGGAAATGGTGGAGTATATGTATGAGAAGACATAACATGTGCAATAGATAAAACAACAGCGTTGCCGATGTATGTGATATGACGGGAAATAAGGCAAGTATATAATGCTATACTCTCTACCAACATAGCATGTGCAATGCAATACCTAACTCATAGCAATAGAAAGATTGTGCTATGTATAGAGAAATCATCATACTACACTACTTAGCCATCCTATACAACCTATATAAACTATAACACAAGAGACATATAATCATCATCGTAATCATATCTGATACTGGTCAGACATGGACCTTCTTGATATTGTCGATCTGTAAGGTACTACCATCAGCACAGGTTGCAGTCACAGCATAGTAAGCATACTGATCATGTGCTGCTGATGCATCAAAAGGGTAGGCAAACTGAGCTATAGGAGATGTTCAGACCTTTTGCATCTGATCGACACTATTGCTCACAAAATCTGATCTATAAATAGTATATGCTGTCGCTCATGGGACACTATCTCGCATGAGATAATACTGATCACCTATTCTCTCTGTCTTTACTTTGATACCCACGACTGTACAACGACCATCACTACTCGTCAATGGTGCAGATCACAGAGCCGTCTGTACCATCACGATATCAGAACCTTTACCAGTCACGAGACCATTTTGATCGAGAGCGAAGACCTGGAAATAGGTAGGAGTAGCTGGATCGATCCCATCGACAATAGTACTCGGGAATGTGCTCTTCGCCTCATTGGCAAGTGAATCTTGCGACACACCATAACGCACGACATAGCCCACAGGATTACCCACAGGAGCCCAAGATAGAGACACTCTCGATGGATTGGATGGATCACTCACCGCCTGTAGAGTACCGACATCATCGACTGCTTTCACATCTAGTGTCGCTCTATCAGGATAGTCCTGTCTCTGACCACCATCGAAGATAAGCGTCGCATCGACTTTTTGGATACCAGGCACATCAGCAATGATAGTCTTCGTAAATGTGCCATCACTCTGACGCTCGAGAGGATACAATCCCATATCACCGAATCTTATCTCGATACTCCTTACTGTCCCATCAACACTCGCACTCACTTTCACTGTATCACCTGCATTGACTGTACCATCAGGCGTCACAGTAAATGACTTGAGAAACGAATCAGTCGCAGGTGCTTGATAGTCCACTGCAATAATAGGCGATACTCCGATCACATTTCATTGAAAATCCACCATCTTGACCTGAATACTATGAGGTCATGAGCTAATATCAGGAAGATAGACACTGAAATTACCAAGTGTATCTGTCTCTGCTTCAAAGGGTATCTTCTGACCATCGACAAAAAACTGGAGCGGTGCTCTCTTGCTGTCAGATTTACCGATGAGGTTCATCGAGGATGATTCTACTTTCGTCCCACTCAATGGAGAGACGATCTCGATCAGCTGTTGGTCAACGACATCGCCAGTCGGTCACGATCATACCACTACCTCATAGGATCACTGTATGGCGTCATTGGTGATGTCAAATGCTTTGAGTGTAAATGTTCATGATTTCTTGATTACAAGTCATTTGGAAAATGTCTTGACTCACTGATCTTCAGGAGTAAATGCATAGACTCCATCACTCGGCATATCGTATGCATTCGCATCTTGAAAACCATCAAGATCCATGATCACCGTCCCGGCATATCAGAGGACGACAGTACCATCTGCCTGGACAGCTTTGATAGTCACATCTGCTGCTTGATTGACACCGACAGGATTGGGATTGACAGTGATAGAGAAAGCATCGGGCATATCTACCGCCCATGCAAACTGCATAAGAGCGAAGATAGCTATCATCAGTGTATATAAGAAACGGTTATATCAGAGAGCCATAAGGAGAGTGTGCAAAATATAAACAAAAAATTACTGATACATGACATGTAAAGACTCACTCTGCTCATCATCATATCGGTACACAGACTCGACGATAGGAAGATCGCTTGCATCGTTGACAGGTGCGAAAGTCAATGTCATCAGTACATCTCCTGATACGAGAGTGACAGTAGTATCGAGAGCAAGGAGAGCAGATAATGTGCCTTGATCTCTCGTAGACGAAAGAAGATATGGAGACGAGAGTGAGAAGTCACTTGCTGATGCGAAAACGAGAGTGTTGTACAAGACATCCACACGCAATGACTGCCCCGCACGAGCAGGGAAAGAACGAGCTGCCGATATGATAAGTTTATTACCATCAATACGAGCGATAAGATCAGGGGTTACTGTAGACGTAGTATCAGTGATCGCATCAGAGACACTGGCAGTGAGTCACTGTCGATCACGATTGAGTGAGAAGAACACTCACAGCGTGATGAGCATGCCGAGAGCAAAAGCCCCTCAACGCATGATTCGTGGTGATACATACATGGTCAACAAGGAAAATGAAAAAATATAGCTCATATATAGCAAAGAGCAAGAGAAAATCAATGGAGTTGTGCCTATTTGTACTACTAAAGATATGTACTTTTATTGGAATTATGTCCCTGTATGCTTTCAGCAAAATAAATCTGTCCTTGTGCATCATGGAGATAGTAGAGATTGTTCGTCTTGACGAAATCCAGGACAGCACGAATAGTCTCCAACGATGGGTTACCTATAGGTGTCGGTGTAAGTCAGGACTGCACTCTGGTATTGTAGATATTGGAGCTATCATTGATCGATCTGACAATCACGGATGGTGTACATGTCTCATAAGGTAATGCACGACCATAGCAGAGTGTGATGTCGGCATCTATCCTCATCCCTTTCTCTATCCTATTGAGAAACAGACCTGCAATGATGGGTTTGTTTGTAGAAGATTTTTCTTCTTTTTCGATGATGCTGGCAAGTGTGATGAGATTATACATCTTCATACCAAATGAGAATCATTCCGCTGATAATCTGTCAGAAAAATTTTCTATTGCATCACCATAAACCTTGATTACTTTATCATCAAATGCTTGTAGCTGAAGTTTTACAAGCTGTGGTACAACTGGCTGATTTGCATTGACAAAGTATGTATCAGGATAGAGTAATCACTCAAGAGAAAGTTTCATATTATTACTTTTCTTCGTCTTCAAGAAAACATCAACAAAAGGATATGTCTGACTGATTTTATATATCGTGGCATTATCCGTCACATAAGCGATATATGCACCTGTATCGATCAATCACTTCGCCACAAGATATGCATCAATATCATACATCGATCGTCACTCAAGGACTCTCAGAGTGACATATGACTGTGTCGGTCATGCATTAATCTGATTTATCAATGATGCAGCACTATAGACTCCAGAGAATACATAATTACCCAACTGCAAAGTGGCGGTATCTGCAGCATGCTGACGCAAATAGAGACGAAGACGATACTCCTCTCTCGTATCCAAGAGAGAGAAAAATGATCTAATCGTATTACCTTTTTCGATCGTAATCGAGCCATCTACCGAGAGTGGACGAGACCATCGTAGAGCGAAAAAGATAGCGAAAATACTACAGAGAGACAACAGCCATAGAGAAAGACGCATGAGACACAACATAAGAAATAGAATACGAGAAATATAGCAAAGCCGTATATATAATGCAAGACATCATCAGCATAGAGACGAAAAGAAAAAACTCTGACAAACATCAGAGTTTTTATACCATCAAAAGAAAATCTTGCTTATGGATTTATTTCTTTTTTGATCGCTTCTGCTTTATCAGCCATATCAGCAGACATCTCAGCAAGACCGCCCATCACTTTTCATGCTATAGTTCTAGCACCGTCTGCTACTTTTTGTAAGCCACCTTCTGCTACACCTTGGATATGATGCACGGTAGATTGGACACTTTTGCCTGCCGCTTCGACAGTATCGGTGACCGTATCAGCGACTGCATGTGTCTTTTTTTTGAGATCTTTGAGATCTTTGGGATCAGGAGTGTGTGACATGGCGATAAGAGGAAATAACTAAAAGAGTAACGATTATCACTAACTATAGCTTTATATTGTACTTTTGCAAGGGCATTGACAGAAAGCAATGGTAGATAGTCTATAATCTATGTATGATATATAAAAAACATAGTTCATGCCGGATATTATGATCATCACGATAGATAATCGTAGCATCTCTATAAAATAAAAAAGACGTCCAAAGACGTCTTTCCTTCTATTATGTAGTGTATATCTTTTAGCTCTCTTGATGTTCACCACCTTGTTCTTCGAGGGTATTGCCAAGCAGTGCTTGCTCTTCAGTCATAGCATCGCTTCATTTGAGTGAGTCACGATTGATATAGACGAAAGTAGTGATCACCAGAGGTTCACGACCGATGATCTTCGAGAGAAAGCCCGAGAGATCTTCTTTGATAGATTTGAGATTATCATGGATAGATTGTCCTTTC
>CAZBFX010000017.1:3217-14702 GCA_964491325.1 uncultured Candidatus Peribacteria bacterium | reverse complement strand
GCGTATACGACCAATAACAAGGAAGATAGTGTATGGGGTCAGTATGTCTCGCTTTTTCGTGATAATCAGATACCTGTAGAGTATAGTAGAGACTTCTTCAGAGCGATGATCGATGACTGTAGTGTTCATAGATATGAGACCTATACACAACTCGAATGATATATGTATGGTTCGGCAAGTGTCGTCGGACTCATGATGTGTCATCTGATCGGCTTCACTGATCCTGCTCATGAGGAGACGGCCAAAGCCTATGCGACAGAGCTGGGTAATGCCATGCAACTGACGAACTTTCTCCGTGATGTGAGAGAAGACTACGAAGATCTCGGGAGGATCTATATGCCTGCACAGATACTGCATGATCATGGGCTCTCGCATGAGGATATTATCGCATTTTGTCATGGGGGATATAGCACAGCCCCTAGAGAGAAGCAAGAAGCTCGAATTTCTGCATTACAATCACTCATAGCAAAGTGTAGAGCAATGTATACGCATAGTCTCGATGGACTGCAGTATCTCCAACTAGAGTGAAGAAAGCCAGTCAGATTGGCTGCACTTTTGTATGCATCTATCCTTGACAAGATAGAGAAAAATCACTATGATGTCTTTAGCAAGAGTTGTAGAACGAGTCTGTGGGATAAGGTGAAAGTTATGTATTTATTTTATATAGTGTATTATGGTATCACAATGACATGAAATTACTGAATGAATTAAAGCACTTGAATCGGCGGGAGGGCTTACTGAGAAAGAGAAAAAAGATAAATGAATTGCATTAATGGGAATTCTATCTTCCTTAGACGTAAAAGCAAGAGAAAAGGCAAAAGAAAAAAAAGCAATAGAACTCTTATGTAGGGGGGGATTATGAGATAAACTTCGTAGAAAGTCGTCTTTCTGAGATAAAAGGCCAGATCAATCTGGTAGATGAGATTCTTCTATAACTCCGTTCCCAAATGAAGGTAGATGAGATGATCTTTAATTTTCTTAGGCCATGTTCATCTTCGGCATCATTACTCTTTTTACGATAGCATTTTTTCCTGCATATCTCGGCTATCAAGAACAGTATGCTTGGGTGGGTTATGTTTTTACGATCATATTCGCACTCAGTAGTTATATACCCTTTATCACAGTCTATCGCTGGAGAGGAGTCTATGCACTCTGTCTATTGATACTCTTCGGTTATCTGATCGAGTCAGTCGGTATCATGACATGCTTTCCCTATGGATGCTTCTCCTATAGTAGTCAGCTGGGTATGAAGCTATTTGGCATCGTGCCAGTGATGCTTGCATTTACTCGGCCACCACTTGTTTTGTGAGTATGGTATTATATCCATGAGAGAGTCAGATCGAGATGGCAGAGACGATGCGTATGATGATTGGCTTTGGTATTTGTCGATCTCATTCTCGATCCTCTTACGGTGTGGATGGGACTTTGGAACTATCCATGAGGAGGCGAGTGGTTTGGAGTGCCATGGACAAACTTCGCATGATGGATGCTCAGTGGGACGATAGCGATGATTATCCTTGACTCTCTCCTGAGAGAGAAGTATACTTATAGCAACTATAGTTATGGATTGTGGTGTACGATGACATTCTTTATAGGATATGGTGTGTGGAAACGAATACTCTAATATTTATTGCATAATTTTATCATACCATATCACGATGAATACAAAGACAGTCTCTATCATAGGCTGATGAATAGGCTGACTTGCGACCGCTATCCTGATGGCGAGAGACGGTCACAAAGTTACGGTCTATGAGAAGAATGAGTGTCTCGGAGGTCGTGCATCGATTTTCTCTGCCAATGGCTATACTTTCGATATGGGACCGAGTCGATATCTCATGCCTGATCTCTTTGAGAGATTTTTCAATGAAATCGGCGAAGATATCCATGAGCATCTCGATCTCGCACAGCTCAGCCCGAGTTATAAGGTATTTTATCCAGGAGAAGTAACAGAAGGTAGCAGAGAGGAAGATAAAACACAACTCACCAAATCACCAAATCACGAACTCGCTAGTATGAATGTATACGCTGACATCGAGCGTATGGCAACCGTCTTCGAGGAGATGGAACGCTGATCAGGTCAGAAATTTCGTGACTTTCTCAAAAGATCCTGAGAGCAGTATCATATCGGGATGGAGTTTGCAACCAAGAATTATGATAGTATCTTTGATTTCTTTCGCCGAGATATTGCACTCAAAGGGATGAAACTCAATATCTGGACGACGATAGATAAATATGTAGCGAGATTTTTCCGCACTCCCATCATTCAGAAGATCATGCAATATACAACTGTCTTCCTCGGCACAGCTCCGAGCAGTACGCCAGCATTTTATAATATCATGTCGCATGTAGACTTCGCGATGGGTGTGCGATATCCTCAGGGTGGTTTGCATGCTATTGCTACAGCCTTGGTCAAGATCGGCAAGAAGTACGATGTAGAATACTATACCGATAGCGAAGTAGTGAAGACCACCCATGATACAAAAAATATCACAAGCATGATAGTAAAGAATTGACAAACAATCACCTCTGACTTGTTCATCGTCAATGCAGATCAGGCACGATTTGAGACGGAGATGTTACCCCTCGACCAACAGACCTATACCAAGCCCTATCGAGACAAGAAGATCTTTGCTCCATCAGGTTTTATCATCTATGCATGAGTAAGCAAAAAGCTAGACAAGCTCGAACATCACAACCTCTATTTCAATGATAATTGGGCAGAAAGCTTTGGTGATATCTATGATCGTCATGTCTTGCCAAATGATCCATCGATCTATCTCTGTGCTCCATCCAAGACCGATCCAAGCGTCGCTCCTGCCGACAAAGAAAATCTGTTTATCCTCGTCCCTATACCCAACGGTATCACGATCACTGAAGCAGAGAAACAAGTCTATCGCGATAAGATCTGGAAGATCGTCGAGGATATGGCTGGCGAAGAAGTACTATCACATCTCGAATACGAGCAGATCTTCGATGTGCAAGACTTCAAGGACAGATACCATGCTTGGAATGGGACAGCTCTCGGACTCGGTCATACGATGATGCAGACTGCATGCTTCCGTCCAAACAATTATAGCAAAAAGCTCAATAACCTCTTCTATGTCGGACACAATACCAATCCTGGTATCGGTGTGCCGATGGTTATCATCTCCGCACTGCTTGTGAAGGAGAGGATTGATCAGAAATATATCTCCAAGAGATAGTATGTATATGTGCTATTTTTAATTCTCTGTTGTATGATGAAGAAGGTCTATTTTGCATGAAGTATTAGAGGAGATCAACAACTTACCTCTATCTATCCATTTATTATTGCACAGCTGAAAGAAAACGGCTATGAAGTCATTACTGAGCATCTCAATCGACAACATGCTACAAACATAAAAGAAAATCCTAGTGATGAAGATATTTTCGTCAGAGATGTGAATCTGATCAATGAAGCTGATATACTGGTAGCCGAAGTGTCGTCACCGAGTCATGGCGTCGGACGAGAGATCTGTTATGCACAGTTTGTCAGAAAAATACCCGTCTATCTCTTATCGCATCATGATAAAAATATGAGTGCTATGCTCAATGGCAATCTTCTTATAAACTTCGCCGAATCAAATCGCAAATGTTTATGGGAAAACCAAAAAGATATACAAGAGTTTATTGCCTATCTCAAATAAACAATATTAAACAATTTAAGCAACAGCATTATATCTAAATGATGCGGAAGGAACTTGTATGTTATATAGTTTATTTGTCACATCGAAACTTGCTCCAATCATCACATCTCTGTTATCATGAAATGCGGCTAACTCACTTTGAGAAATACTATGCATCAAAGGTATATCGCCTGCTCATGTAGAAATGGGATTGTGAGTATCTCGAAGTATCCTTTCCCCTTCAAATTCTAAAAGCGTATACGCATGTCATTCTCCATTCATCAATCATGGTACAAGCGATACCTGTACACCAAATGACTGTAGCACTCTAGCAAAAGCAGCACTTGTCGCACAACTATTATTTTTCAATTCATTAGTAGTAAGTATACCTGTATCAGATTGTACTACAGCATTCGTAATAGACTCTCTTGCTTCATTATCATTTGCGGCAAAATTAATCATATCTTTTAGTTCACTATGAAATACTTCCAATAAAACAGCAAGTCTTTCTGTGGAAGAAATAACCCTATTATCAAAAAATGAAGGCAATTTGTTACGCATACGGCCTTCTAGATATTGTATTTGCTTTTCAGACACAGAAACTACTGCATTTACTTCTTGGGAAGTACCATCTTCATCATGTAATGTGGACACTTGCAAAGGTACTGCCGTATCAGTAATTCTTTTTCACTCTATTTTTTGCACTGTAGCTTGAGGAGTAGTTGTAGTATCTGGATTACTTTGTCACAGAGCTTGGGCAATAGCCTCCCTCGTTGTAACTCTTTGTTGTGCAATCGCAGAGATATCAGACACACGTCATCATACAGCATCTATTCACGGAGAGAGCCTATTCATCGTCGTAAAGATACGAGATAAAGATATAGAGATACTATACATATTCTGAGAGAGAATGCAATAGCTAGACAGATGATCCGTAATACATTGCTTTGGCTTTCGCAGACTGGATCTTGTGCGTGACTATCGGAGCAGGATAACCATAGGGAGTCAGATCATGTTCTTCTGGATGTAAGATAGCTGCTAGAGGTGCATCACGGAGTTCAGGGATCCACTGACGGATATAGATCGCCTCAGGATCGAAACGCTGTGCTTGGAGTGATGGATTGAAGATGCGAAGCGGTTTGGGATCGGCTCCGACACTTGCCGACCGTTGTCGATTGCCGATATCGATATTCTCATCATAGTCGATGAGATAGCGTCTAAAATGCTGATCACCCAGACGCCGATCGATGAGGAGATCTTTGGTGAGAAAGGATGCAACCACCATCCTGACACGATTGTGCATCCAGTTCATCGCTATGAGCTGTCTCATCCCAGCATCGACGAGAGGATAACCAGTACGACCCTCACACCATGCATCGAGCAGTGTCTGATCCTGTCATCGAGCGATATGTCTTCTCTTCTCTTGAAACTCTCTATATCTCGTCTCAGGGAAGTGATGCATCACATGATGCCAAAACTCACGCCATCCCAGTTCTGCGAGATACACTTCATAGGAGCTATCAGCAGATCATCCTGCTGTCTGCCAGGCATGCATGATATACGATGCTAGCTGTCTGATAGAGATGAGACCAAATCTCGTATACGGCGAAAGCTGTGAACTCCCATCCATACTTGGTGTATTTCTCGTAGCATCATACTGATCAAATGCAAATGACGATAGTCTCTCCTTCCGCTTATCGATAGGTCGATGAGTATTCGCTCATGCATGGATATGACGAGCGATAGCATGATGATGTGAGGCTATATGGCTTTGTCGTATCGTATGCGTAGAGCTGTGATGCAGACGAGGGAGGAGAGCGAGAGACACTGTCTCAGCGACGACGATAGGATGATCTTTCATATATGTATATCGTCTTTTCTTCCATGGAGTGAAGACCTTCATCGCAGGTAAGGCTTCAGGAGCGACAAGGAGATGATCATCATAGATACCATAAAAAATATCATTCGTCTGACATCAGTCGATGATCTCTTTGTCCCTGGTGAGTGATCAGGATCCATAACTACGGTTTCGATAGACTGCATCACATCACCACAGCTGAGCAAGTTCTATAGTGATAGACGATGCTGGTCCATGAGAGACGATGAGTCATGATCACTGCTGGATAAGCTGCGTATCGAGATCGACGAGTGCGTCGAGGAGAAATCACAATCTCGGATCTCCAGTAGGGGAGTGTTGCAGTACTTCACTATCCAAGATGAAGACAGGTATGACCTCTCTGGATGCTTTCACTGCTTCGAGCAGAGCAGTATTGTCTGTCAGACGCAAATCTTGACGAAATATGAATAAGGAGCGGTTATGTTGCATAGTAATTTTATATTGTAATAGAATAGAAGAATCAATACAAATAGCTATGTTTATCTTATAGTCTATAATACCTATCATGTCCTCTCTCGCTGATCAATCCCTCATCGCACATAAAAAATACCGTGGCAAGCTATCCATCACATCCAAAGTCCCTCTCGAGACTCGTCAGGATCTCTCCATCTACTACTCACCTGGGGTAGCAGCTCCCTGTCTGGAGATCGCAAAGGATCCGACGACTGCCTATGACTATACTCGGAAATCAAACAGTGTCGCCGTCGTGTCAGATGGTACTGCTGTGTTGTGATTGGGTAATATCGGTGGGCTAGCAGGTCTCCCTGTAATGGAGGGTAAAGCCATCCTCTTCAAACAGTTTGGCAATATCGATGCAGTACCTATCGTCCTAGCGAGTACCGATCCCGAAGAGACCATCCGCACCGTCATGAATATCGCACCGACTTTTGGTGGGATCAATCTCGAAGATATCAAAGCTCCTGAGTGCTTCTACATCGAAGAGCAGTTGAAACAAAAACTCAATATCCCTGTCTTTCACGATGATCAGCATGGGACTGCGATCATGGTACTCTCTGGACTCATCAATGCTCTCCGTCTCATCGAGAAAGATATCCATCAGGTCAAGATAGTCGTCTCGGGTGCAGGTGCGGCAGGTATCGCTATCGCGAAGCTTATCGCTCTCTATGGTGCTAGCCATATCATTATCCTCGATAGCAAAGGATCCATCTACACAGGCAGAGAGCATCTCAATCCTTATAAAGAATCTCTCTGTTATCTCAATAAAGATAATGAAAGAGGGAAATTATCTGACATCATCATCGGTGCGGATGTCTTTATCGGAGTCAGTGGACAAGAGAACGATCTCACTGCTCATGATGTCTCACAGATGGCTACGAAGCCTATCGTCTTCGCTCTGTCTAACCCTTGACCAGAGATCCATCCTGATGAAGCGAAAGCCTGATGAGCATATATCGTCGCTACCGGTAGATCTGATCATCCCAATCAACTCAACAATGTCCTCGTCTTTCCTGGTATCTTTCGTGGCATCCTGGATGCGAGGATCCCACAGATCACCGATGAGCATAAAATCGCTGCCGCAGAGGCATTAGCATCTCTCGTGGATGATCTCCGTCCTGATATGATTATCCCTGATGTCTTCGATCCGAGAGTTGCGACGACGGTTGCTGAGGCGGTGAAGGGAGTGGGGTAATTAACCTATTATAATTCATTGTTGAAATCTCATCTTCTCATCTAACGGAGCATGTTCATTTTCTAATCCATGTCCCGCATGAGGAAAGATACGTTGTTGAAATTTATCTCGGAAGATACACTTTAGGAATGGGAATAAACTTTCTACTACTTGCATATCTATTGCTGTATCTTTTGCTCAACCCATATATCAAACTTTCATATCTGGATTTATTGCATGAAGTTTACGATAGAAATAACAAAGCGATTCATATGCTGTTTGATCTCATGAGAGACTATCTAGAGAATTGAGGTTATACGAAAGTAACTCTTTTGCAAATGCTTGTGATCTAATACCAGGATGAAATTTTAACAATAACGAAAATAATGAAGCGATAGTAGAATGTACCTGTGGAAAAGGGAAACGAATATGTCTGATATCAAGAGGTGCAATGACATACTGTAATGATCCTATTCTTTCAATTATATCATTGTTTCAAAATTGTAGACAATTCGCCATCATATAATTAATCACAAGTCATCACATCGATGTACCAACAAGATTCATTTTGCCATTACATCACTGCATAATCTGTAAAAGATCTGAAGCAGATTGACTCACGGAAAATGGTTGTAATGTATATTTATTATTTATACCAATATCAGCTATTCTCGATCATGGAAGCATAGCGAGTATAAGTTTACATCATACTTTTTCTGCAATAGTGGTTCATATATCAATACCCTCTCTACTTTTTGAATGATATCCTCATATATAAAGAGTAATTTCATCTCATTTTGAAACTACTCCTTGAGTCTCAGGAGTATAGGTACTAAGATTTGGATAAGTTTGTTGCATTCTAAACGACATCAAAAATGATACATCTAAATAGATGTATTATAGACATATAATATACATAAGTCAACTACAAATACGATTATCACAAACTCGGTACAGGGAAAGCCTTACACCATGTCACGACCTTTGCTTTGAGTGATGCGAGATACGCCATATCGTCTGCATGACGCAATGCATCATCCATAAATGCGACTATCTGTCTGACATCATCTTCTTTCACTCCTCTGGTCGTCATCGCAGGGATACCGATACGTAGTCCTGATGGACGGAATGGAGGATTGGGATCATCAGGGATAGTCGACTTACTCGTCGAGATGCCGATATGGTCGAGTGTCTTCTCTGCCTTACTGCCATCGAGCTCTGCCAAGATTCACTCACTCGCAGGGAAGTTCACGACGATCATATGATTGTCTGTCCCACCTGTCACGAGATGATAGCCACGATCCGTAAACTCTTGAGCCATTACTTTGGCGTTTTTGATGACTTGCTGTGCATAGTCTTTGAAGGCATCGGACTCTGCCTCACCGAGTGCGACAGCGATCGCTGCGATCGTATTCATATGAGGTCCACCTTGCGTCCCAGGGAAGATCGCTCTATCGATACGAGTGGGGAGATTTTCTATCGTATCCTCAGGTTTTTTCAGTGGATTGGAGACGATACCTTTGGACAGAAGAAGAGCTCATCTTGGGCCTCTGAGAGATTTATGCGTCGTCGTCATCATCACATGAAATCCATAATCAAGCGGATTCTTCAAGACATTGGCTGCGATCAGTCCACCGATATGCGACATATCAGCGAATGCTATAGCTCCTATCTCATTCGCTATCTCGACGAACTTCGCATAGTCGAGCTCTCTCGGATAGGCAGAGAATCCCGCAAGTAATACCTTGGGTTTATGTTCATGAGCTAATGCACGAAGCTTCGCATAGTCTATCGTCCCATCTGCTTCAGTCTTGTATCTGACGAAATTGTATACTTTGAACACGAAAGTCACTGGAGCACCATGGGTGAGGTGACCACCATGACTGAGATCCATCCCGAGGATGGTATCACCTGGCTCCATCATCGCTGCATACGCTGCGACGTTTGCTGCCGCTCATGAGAGAGCCTGGACATTAGCATGGTCAGCTCTAAATATCTTCTTTGCTCTATCGATAGCGAGCTGTTCGACTGCATCAGTGTTTTCTTGTCATCCATAGTAACGACGACCAGGGGTTCATTCACTATATTTATTGGCAAAGACACTCGACTGTGCTTCGAGGGCTGCAGGAGATTGGTAGTTTTCACTAGCGATGAGTTCCATACCTTCGGATTGTCTCTGTTGTTCTGCTATGATAGCGTTGTAGATAGCAGGATCCTGCTGACGGATGTGATCAAACATGGGATGAGAGTTACGAGTTAAATACCTGCCTGCCGATAGGCAAGGTGCAGAGTTCAGAATTTCTTCTTTCAGAGAAAAATATACGGATCATCATATATGAAATAAAGAGCAAATACAAGAAAATATGCTCTCTGACCCAAAACGAGGAAAAGACTTGTTTTCCACGAGCGAATACATACACTATCATTCAAAATTCATAATTTACAATTCATAATTTCTTCTATGCTCGATACGATCAAAATATCTGTAACATCAGGAAAATGAGGAGATGGCTGTGTCGCAGCCAGGAGAGAAGCAGGAGCAGCATTTGGCTGACCTGCAGGAGGAGATGGCGGTAGTGGCGGTGCTATTATTTTTCGTGGATCGAGTAACGAACATACTTTGAGTCGATTTCGTCATCATACCCATATTATCGCCAAAGAAGGGGAGTGAGGCAAGATCAAAGATCAATATGGCTCTAACGCAGACGATCTGATCGTCGATGTTCCTCTCGGGACTATCATCAAAGATACTCGCAGTGGTCGTATCATCACTCAGCTCCTCAGGCACGATGAACTCTATACCCTTGCTCCTGGTGGAAAAGGCGGTGTCGGCAACATTCATTTCAAGAATGCTGTCAATCAATATCCCACCTTCGCTCTCTATGGCGAACCAGGTATCAGTCAGGATATTACGCTTGAATTGCAGATGCTCGGTGATATAGGACTCATCGGTGTACCAAGTGTCGGGAAATCATCGATCATCAATACCTGTTGTCATACCAAAGCGAAGATCGCAGCGTATCATTTTACGACACTAGAGCCAAATATCGGTATCCATGATGGATGAGAGTATTCATTTACTATGATCGATATCCCTGGACTTATCGAGTGAGCTGCCGATGGGAAGTGACTTGGTAATGATTTTCTCAGACATATCCTCAAAGCGAAGATCTTCGCTCTCGTCTCGGATATCAGTAGATATGAGACATCATTTGGCGAACTTACCACCGTCATTGGTGAGATATTGACCTATATTCGCCAGAGATTTGTCGGATCACACGAGTATGGTGATGAGATACTGTCGCTCGACTATAGTATGCACCTCACTCCGCAGTGATCCGTCATGCTTCGTGTCATAGCACAGTCTGTCCATCGCACACGAGTATTGTTTGAGAAGCTACTCGTCATCGTCGCTAATAAATATGATATGGTCAATGATCCTGAGATCGCACAAGAATATCTCAAAGCACTCGTCGCCCACTGTGTACGCTATCTCCACGATACACGATGACTTTCGATGTCAGAAACAAATCTCTTGGCATCTTCCTCTATTATATCAGCAGCGACACATCATGGTATCGATGAACGATGCACTGCTATGGGACGCATGATCCATGACAATGAAGTATCGCATATGGCATTATTTGATACGGTTGATCAGGACAAAGTTTTTCATACGAAGATCAGTGATGTAACCGAAACAATGAGACCATGGCTCATCGAACAGTGATATATCGATCATGTGACATCCTCTCGCACCAAAATATGGCAGATCCGAGATCGTGAGATATGTAGACTGACAAATATCATTCCTCGAGGCAACGATCAAGCAGAGGATTGGTACTGGCGTGTCTTGACGAAACAAAACCATATCAAAGAATTTGAAAAGAAAGGGGTCCTCAACGGTGATGTCCTCCAAATCATGAGTTATTATCCAGGGACTGATGATAAATTTATACTGTATACCATGTAATAATGGCTAATTGTGAATTATGAATGGTGAATTCTCAAATCGGAAAGATCTGATTCTTCGATAGCGGATTTGGTGGACTACAGAGTATGAAGTATTTTAGAGAACTCTATCCTGCATACGATTATATCTTTCTCGCTGATGCGAAGAACTGCCCCTATGGCACGAAGACAGCAGAGCACATTAAAGAACTTACCTTTACCTGACTCCATCGACTATTCGATCATGGAGCGACAATAGTGATATTGGCATGTAATACAGCATCTGCATACACTATCAAAGCATGGCAACAACAATATCCCGACAAGAAAGTACTTTCTATCACTATCCCTGGCGTCGAA
>CAZBFX010000017.1:0-3117 GCA_964491325.1 uncultured Candidatus Peribacteria bacterium | reverse complement strand
GCAACAACAATATCCCGACAAGAAAGTACTTTCTATCACTATCCCTGGCGTCGAAGCACTTAGCGATAAACATATACAATGACATATCGGCGTATTGGCCACACAAGCGACTATCAATGCTAGAGTCTATCCTGACCTGATCCAAAAATATAATCACCATAATCCCATATCAGTTGAATATATCGCAGCACCTACACTTGTGGATATCATCGAAAGATGAAGTCACAATAGCGAAGAGATTAGAAAAAGCATCAATGAATATATGGATCAATTTCATCACCCACTCGATTGTCTCATTCTCGGTTGTACGCATTTTCCTATACTTATGACATTTTTTGAGGAAGTATTTGACGGGATCATCATAGATCCTTCGTATGAAGCAGCATGCAAATTTGCTGATTATCTTTCCAGACATCCAGAAATAGAGACAAGACTAGGGAGAAATAGTAAATCAATCTATTACACCACCTGATCAAAAGATTCATTTAATAAAATCGGTACTGTAATTATGTGATGAGATATCGATGCTGCAGAAGAAGATCGATAAATAATATTAGTTCGTAGCCTAGGATATAGCACTATCATATATGATAAAACACAGAAAGTGTTCATTTTTTTGACAAAACAAAAAATATAATTATTATATACATGTATTTTATCTAGCTTCTCCTATTATCTCATGATGAACAGTAAAGTAAAAAGATCTATGTTTATACTTCTATGAGTGGTTATAGTCATACAGATGTATGTATTTTTGCAATCTTTTGTTCATGATGAAAACAGCAGTCTCGATGCAGATGTCAGTGATGCTATCATAGTAGACACATGAACGGATATCATCGTAGACACAGGTATAGTAGTGGATACATCTTGAACAAACATCATAAATACAGGTGTCGTCGGAGAGATATCATGAACGAACATCATAGTGGATACAGGTTTTATAGTAGACACCTCATGAGCCACTATAGTAGATACAGGTGTGGTAATACAGACATCATGAACGAACATCATAAATACAGGTGTCGTCGGAGAGACATCATCGTGAGCTGTATGATCTGGTCAGAACTGGACACCACAGTATGTGCGTGTACCTCTTGGGCTTTTATTGTGATCATGATATATTGATCGTAGAGATCCAAATAGAGACCGCAACAATCATGTCGTGCCATGTACATGAGTGATACTCACAGGAGTAGGATGTAGTACAATAGTGACAGGCATAGTACTCATAGAACCACCGACAGACGAACCTTTGGGTGATCCGACACCAATTGACCCACCAATCGATCTAGGAGGATGAGGTGGTGGTTGATGAGGATGACTACATCCTGATAATTGTCCTGATGGAGATCTTTCACCGAGTTATTATGATAATATTTGTGACTCTCCGATAGAAACAGAAACACCATCATGATCGTGAGTAAAAATAGTGTTTAATGATATAACACCCGTATCTTCAAACGAACCTATACCTGTACAATGTTACTATAATGATGGTCAATTTGTCGTAACAAATTATCGTGATATCACACAATCTCCGTATAAAAAGTTTATCATCATGGCTATTAGCGATTGTCTCATCCATGGTATTGCAGATACGCAGAGATACTATCATCCTGAACAATACATTACTCAATGAGAAGTACTGAAAATGATAGTCAGGAAAAATAAGGAATTACCGCCATCACTTAATCACTTTGCACGAAAAGAATCATATCCCTATCGATGGACTCCTTATCTCACCGTAGCAGAGAGAAGAGGAATGATTCAGAAACTCTCAACTGAATGGTCAGATGAAACAATGTATAATAAAGCTAGATATAATGATATCATAAATCTACTCTATAACAAACAAGATGAAACAAGCACAAGATTCATCTCGAGAGGGGAGTTTGCATCACTCTTGTATAGATAATTATAGTATATAGGAAAAGAGACAGTATCTTAATACTGTCTTTTTTTGTTTTTTGTGTCACTTTTTCTTGCATTTTGCTACAAGAATGCTATAATGAGAATATATATATCTTTTATATACTGTCAATAAATAATCATGGTTCGCTTTCTCTCATCGGTATCGCTCGTTTGTATCGCTCTCTGTGTGTCCTCTATCCATACGGCATACGCCTATGTCGATGATACAGAGTGTTTAGATCTGACTGATGGTTATCTCTGTCTTTCTGCAGAAAGTATGAGTAATAGTATTCGTTTCTCCAATACGATCACTGACTATACGAGATCGGATATACCACAGCTCAGCTGTGATATGCAAACACCTGGAGGGATAACACTCCAACGCAATACCTGTGATGCAACTATCAATCAAGACGGCAATGGAGACTATCGTATTTATGTCACGTTCAATACTGATCAAGCCACATTTATATACAATAGTAATACCAGAAGATTTACTAGTGCTGTCGAATGAAATTCTCCAAACAATAATTATAACAATAATAGCTATGGGACATATCTCGATGTATCTGCTGATGATTATAGTGTCGCTACCTATCAAGGTATAGATCTGTCTGTCAGAGCATATAACAATGGATCGACATGGACAAATTACAATGGTCAGATCAGAATGTCCGTCTACAGACGTGATGGTAGCTACGGATTTACTACTGCATCATTGTCAGACTATTCATTTAATGGCAACAATACATATTATAGTTTCTCTATCTATGATAATGGCTATCATACATTCTACGATCATATAACATTCTCCAGAGACGGTGAATATAAAATCAGGATAGAATGAGACAATATCACTGCTGATGAAATCACTATCACAGTCGGTAATGGTTATAGCAACAATACGAACACAACAAATACAACAAGATTCTCGCTGACCGTCGATGATAGTACACCCGACATCAATCAGTATGTCTATGCAACGATTACAGCCCTCAATAGTTCATATTACAGAGACTACAATTATCGTAATACTATCGGCTTCAGTATAGAACGTAGAGATAGTAACTATGGTTCATGGTATACTGCATCCTATAGTGACTATACATTCACCAATGCATCCTATTATATGGGATCAAACGAACAATGACTTGCCAATAGTATTAATGTAGTGAAGTTCCTACGTTCATGATATTATAGGAT
>CAZBFX010000016.1:0-14898 GCA_964491325.1 uncultured Candidatus Peribacteria bacterium | reverse complement strand
AAGATATCTTCTATCATGATACATGGCTGGCAGAGAAGTATCATCTTGATGGAGTGAGAATGCCCTTTGAGTATAAGAACAAGATAGGATTTATAGCACAAGAAGATGATCTAGAATATGTCTTTTTCAATGGTAAAAAAGTATCTCATCCATTTGGTTGAATTAATGATCTAGGATATGGATGAGGTCCTTCCTATTTTAGTCTTTTTGAAAATGGCATTCTTGTTTTTGTTGCTTATAGATATAAGGATGAGGAAATGCCACGACGCAGTCCCCCTACCTTTTTTGTAGAGGTGAATCTCAATGATTATTTATAATGATTACTGTTTGGTAAATAATAATCCCTCTTTATTGTCTGAATATTTCTTGCATGATATGATCAAAATCCCTCCGCAGTGATGTGGAGGGATTTAATTTATAATATTGCGTATTATCTAGAAAGAGGGAGGTCTTGAGGAATATCGCCACCAGCTATTATATATTCGGATATCTTAGAACTTTGCTCTTTTTTAAACATTGGACGAAATGTAGTTTCAAGTGTGGGCTTTTTTTTCTTCTTCTTTTTGGGAGTGCGTCAACGTCTATAAAAATCTAGACTATCTTTATCAGTAATCAAATCAAAGAATGTGTTAGTACATGTTTCCATAAGTTGCATTCTCTCTGCTCATCATTCTTCTAACATATCTGGATAGGTCAAAAATATTACTGCTTCAAGATTTTCTTTTAAGAATGTATTCACAAATTCTTTGACATTGTTCTCAAGAGTAATGCTTTGAATAAACTGCATCAGTTTATTGTTTATATTATCATCTCTGAGTATATATATCGTAGCATTATGTGTATAATGTTCGCTTGCAAGTTTCGATATATTTCGATTTTCATCTTCATTAAATTTTCTTATTGCAAGAATAACCGCTTTTGTAATATCTGTTAGTGTACCTGGAGTATTTATCTCTTGCTGCAGTGTTGCTAGTCTTTCAGGATTGTGATGACTAGATTGCTGCTGTAAGTCTACGTTAAATAGAATAGTTATATCGCTTTCATATTGTTTACAAAAAGAGACGAGCTGTGAATGGCCATCTTCCTGTTCTAGATTTATAGAATTTAATATCGTCAGCAGTTCAGGTTTTGTACTAAGATGTTTTTTTAATACTTCTAATACTTCTTGTGGATTTGCGTCTATGCTGTTAAGATCTAATGGGGCATGATGATTCATGAGTTATGATAAAAAAGAGTAAAGATATTCTTTATTACTCTTTCTATAGTGTTTTATGGTCATGAAGTCAAGTTTATTTCGCTATGTATTTTGTATTACAGTACTGTTTGTTCAGTAATCTTGATCGTCTTCTTGATCGTCTTCTCGACGATAACTTCCTCGCTGATGTGAGCAGACTCAGATTTTTTGTCAGGGATTAACTTTTTGAGAAATCTTACAAAGAGTGGTAATCCTATAATGAAAGGTATGCTCGTGACCGCATTGAAGATGAGATTGAGGACGGCATTGCTGAGAGCGGGCTGTGATGCGAGACCGAGACCGACATTGGAGATCCAGATAAACTGATGGATGAAGATCATGCCGAGTAGACAGCTCAGGAGATTGTAGGTCACATGACTAAATGCTAGCTGTCTCTTCACTGCCTGACCACCGAATGATGCTAGGATGGCAGTCGAGGTCGTCCCGAGATTCGCTCCGATGACGATCGCCACTGATGCAGGGAATGAGATCGCACCAGCAGTGAGTGCAGCGAGTGTGAGGACGGTGATCGTCGTGCTTGACTGGACGAGTGTCGTGACTATCGCTCCGACGATAAAGAATGTCCATACGCCATAGTCGGTATACTGAGCGAGATTGAGACCTTCGGTGATGAACATCATACTCTCTTTCATCATATCGATCCCAAGGAAGACGAGACCAAATCCGAAGAGGAAAAGGAAAAGCTCTTTCCATGGATGTCTGCCTCTCGTGGCAAGCGTTCCAATACCTCCAATACCGATGAAGAGCATACTGAGCTTGGCGATATCAAATCATCCAAACCCAAACGCAGCCACTCGGACTCCGGTGATAGTCGTCCCTATATTTGCTCCGAGGAGGACAGAGATAGCGTTTGGGAGTTGCATGACTCCTGCACCGACGAAGGCTATCAGGAGGAGGGTGATCGTGCCACTACTTTGGACGACTGCTGTCGTGATGGTCCCCATAGTCGCTCATGCTCGAGGATTTTTCGTGAATTTTTCGAGAAGTCTTGTCATAGTTGGTCAGGCAAGTTTCTCTGTGGCAAATTCGATGAGACTCATCGCATAGAGCATCATACCGAGACCTCCAAAGAGTGTCATAAGGCGTTCTATAATGGTTCGAGACATAGGCTAGAGAGGGAGAATAGGGTAAATAGGAGTAATAGGGAGAATAGGGAAGATGGGTTTTAGAATTCACAATTCTACATCATATATCCTATATAGCAGAGTCCTACACCTATTACAACACCAATACTGATCATACTGTGCATTGCTTTATTCTGTCTGAGAGATAGTCTCATGCTATGTGTATTGACCTCGGGGAAAAGTATCCCTCCTGTAGCAAACACTAGAGCAGTCCAGCCGATCACATGTATCACGACATGGATTCGACTTGAGAGAGGTATAATGGTGATGATGAGTAATCCTATGATCATCCTGATGATATTTACCATATATCGGAGTGCTTCGCTAGTCGTATACTCTCTCAGGATATGGTCTATCTTGTGCTTGTTGGCAAGGAGGCCTAGCGATCCGATGAGGATAACAGGTCAGACTACTTGTGCGAAGATGCTGAGAGGCTGCGACATTTGATCTTGTAACAAGCGAGTAAAACTCTATACTAGATATAATATAAATATATTTTAATGAAATATGTCAATAATGCAAATTTCTGAAGACTTTTTTCATCAGAAGCTCTTTCCTCTGGTAGAGACATACAAAAAAGCAGATCCTGACACGGTCTTCGTCATGTATGGTCCGACAGCGACAGGTAAGACGAGTCTGAGTATCGCTCTCGCTCAGTATCTCGATGGGGAGATCATCAGTGCGGATAGCAGGCAGATCTACACCGGGATGGATATCGGGACAGACAAGATAGATCTTTCACTTCGTCAGAAAGTACCGCATTTTGCTATCGATATCGTCCCACCTGACCAGCTCTATACTGCCTGGCAGTGGCAGATGGATACGAAGCAGTGGATCGAGGAGATCCAGTCTCGTGAGCATACAGCGATGATCGTCGGTGGGACAGGGCTCTATATCGACACCATCTATCGCAATATGACGATGCCACCATCGGTGCCGCCCCAACGAGAGCGTAGATATGAGCTCGAAGCATTGGAAAAAGAAACTCCCTGATACTGTCGAGCACTCCTCTCCTCGGTGGATCCTGAGACGGCGGTACAGCTCCATCCGCATGCGACGAGATTTATCATCCGTGCTCTCGAGATCTATGAGCAGACTGGCATCCCCAAGTCACAGCTTGTCCATGAGAATCCTGTCGATTATCCTCTGGTGATGATCTCACTGACGAGGTCGGTCGAGACAGCGAATGCTCTGATCGCTCAGAGAGTATGAGAGATGTTCGATCGTGGTCTGATCGCTGAAGTACAGGGATTACTGGATCAGGGATATGCGACTTCGCTTGCATCGATGCAGGGTATTGGGTATAAGCAGACGATACAGTGGTTAGAACAAAAGGCAAAAGGAGGAAAAGAGGAAAAAGAAGAAAAAGGGGAATTGTCTGAATTACAAGACAGTATTATCTTGGCGAGTGTGCAGTATGCGAAGAGGCAGAGGACGTGGTTTCGTAGGTATGCGAAGGATGCGGTATCTGCTCCGAGGGAGAGAGTGAAGTATGTGAGTGTCGATATGGATACGATGGAGATTGTTTGTTAGTGCTTATATCTCGTCTTCGGCTGGTCATATTTCATCACTATCATTTATGATCATTTCTCTGATTACAAAGATTTGCATACATAGTCTTTCTAATTTTTTGATCTTTGGTTCGTAATCAGGACTCATTCAATATGATATAGGTTCTTCATCTGTCTGTTGACATACTCCTGTTTGTGTGCTATCTTGATTTCTTTCATATTCTATAATCTCTCCATTGTAGCCCATTCTTCTGAGATCTGCCAATAACTGATCATATTCTATTTTTAGTTCTTGTATTGTTTTCGCTGCACTTTTTTTCTCTTCAAGAGTGTATACTAGTTCTGTGATCGCTCTCGCCATGACAGAATTATCTGTTCTTCTTGATGCATTAGATGGTCATGGTATAATGCTATCTATCTCACGCATATGATCACATAAGCAAAGTAAATTTCTTTCACTTCTGTATGATTATTATATACAATATAAGAAATAAGTATAGCATATGCAATTCAAAATAGTTTTTTCTTCTCTGTCTTGTAATTGAATGAGAAAAATATATGCTGTTGTAAAAGTAAAAATTATATTTATCTTTTATATTTACTATGTATCATCGTAGTCGCAGGAAGAAGACTATCCAATATCTGATCATCGTCATGATCGCTGGATGATTATGGTATGGATTTCTGCAGACACCATGGGGACAGCAGGTCGTCTATGACCTCCAGCGTCCATCTTCCACCCTGTCAGGAGATATATCTTCTTTCTCATGAGCGATCGAGATGACATTATGAGTGACTGGTCAAATCATCTCTCCGCAGGATATGCTTCTCGAGCAGAGATTAGAGTATTATAGAGAGCATAAAGCGGAGTTATGGTCAGGAAATGGTTTGTAAAGTTCATAAGGTTTATAAAGTTTGTAAAGTTCATAAAGTTATACAGTCTCTGCTATTGTTTATTACTCATTATGAGTTATTATTAATTCTGAATTTTTAACTCTTAATTCTTAGCTATTTTATGATCTCCCATATCAAAGCACCATTGCATCTCAACCTTAAAAAAGTAACGGGGATGATAGCAAAACTACAGAAAATGATCGATGAAGATTCGTATTGTCCTGATGTTGTCCAGCAGACGAATGCCACGATTGGTCTTTTGAAGAAAGTCAATGAGCTGATTATCCGTGATCATATCCTCTGTTGTGGGACGAAAGAACTTTCATGATCAGGTAAACAGGCAGAGAAGTTTGTGGATGAGTTGCTGAGAATTACGACGATTGCGTCGAAGTAAAAAGACTAAGAATCTCTTGCATTTCGATATTTTCTGACTATACTACCTCTACCATAGGTTATGGTATCTTTATTTCATACCCATTATTATTATGAATACTTGTAATTGTGCAAATTGTAATTGTGGTGACTGCTGATGTGGTGGTAACTCTAAACCTAAATGTAACGGTGGTGGCTCATGTGGCACATGCAAATGTAATGGTGGCGGTTGTTGTTAATTCACACACACTGAGAGAGGGAGCTTGCTCCCTCTTTGTTTATCTTCTTTTTTCTTATGAAAAATACTATTCTCTTTACAGTTATAGGTGCAATTCTTTTTGCATGACTCTTACGAGTTGTGATCACATGGCAATGATGAAACAGATATTTCTCATTCGGACAAGATACTGTCATCGTCAGCGATAGTCGTCAAAAACTCTATATCGCTCACGAATGAGAGAGTTCCGTTGGTGTGATAGATACAGAAAGCAAAAAACTTACCAAAAGTATCAGTCTAACACAACAATATTATGGCAAATTATTGAAGTATTCTGCTCATAATGTGCAAGTCAGTCCGCAAGGCACAATCATTGCCGTTACGGCAAATATCCAGGAAGATGCTGCTGATGTGCATGGTGGAGAGATGGTCAATAGCGATGAACTGATTTTGATCGATCCACAGACTGATAGTATTGTATGACGTATCGATCTCTGAGTGTGATCGCATCTCGCACATGTGGTGATCGATCCTACTGACACTTTCGCATATATTGCTTCGCAAGAGAAGTGAATTATTTTCATTGTTGATCTAAAGACACAAACTATTCAACAAGAAGTAACATTACTCGACGGGTCTCAGCCTCATGGTATGCGTCTCTCTCCTGATGGGAAGAATCTCTTCATCGCTCTGATTGGTGAGAAAGCGATCGGTATCATGGATACAAGCACATTTACCATAGAGTATATCCCCGTCGGAGACAAGGCAGTACAAGTGGCCGTTACTCCTGATGGAAGATATGTCTTCGCATCGCTGTATATGACACGCAGTATTGCTCGTTATGATCTGACGAACAAGCAACTTGCTAGTATCCCTCTGCCTGATGGAGCACAATGACCAGTGCAGATATATCCGACTCCCGATAGTAAGTTTCTTTATGTTGCCGATCAGTGATTCTACTTCGATCAAGCGACGAGTGATCAGATCTATGTCATCGATATAGATACCAAACAGATAATGAAGAACTATACTGGATGACAAGCTCCTCATGGAGTCGTCGTGAGTCCTGATGGAAAGTATGCATATATTACCAACTTACTCTCGGATACTGTCTCTGTAATCGATACATCGGTGCAAAAGCTTATCGATACTATTACTGTAGGAAAAAAACCAAATGGTATAAGTATCCGGACACAGTGAGAGGGTGGAACACCATAAGGGAGATTGACGACGATGAGAGTCAGAATATTTTATATTTCTTTTTCATAATGCAAGATACATACAAGATCAAATGAATGAGCTGTGCAAGTTGTGCTCATCATATAGAAAAGTCACTCGGCAAGATGCCTGGTGTCGAGTCATGTGAGGTGAACTTCGCTACTGAGACTGCGAAAGTGGTTTTCGATGAAACGAAGACTGATTTTGATGCAATGAAGAAAGTTGTCGATCCTCTCGGATATCAGCTCGTGCAGAATTCAAATTCTAAAGTTCAAAGTTCAGAATGAAAAATGCAGCATGAAAATCATATCATGTCAGACTGAACCATGATGAGCGGAGAAGATCATAGTATGCATACGGGACTCAATCAGTCCAAAGAAGAAAAACTGAAAGAATTACAGTCTATGAAACAGAAGATTTTTATTGTCATGCCTTTTGTGGTCTTGAGTTTCATCTACATGATACTCGATATAGGCTGACAGCGAAAACTATTACCTATGATGTCTGAGTGGTTATATGAACTATTTCATCATCTTTTCCCTCTTCTGGCTACTTATGTTTTATTTGTCATAGGGAAGCAGTATATTATCGCTCTGCGAAGATTCATCAAGACAGGTGTCGCTACTATGGAAACGCTTATTGGATTAGGTACAGTCGTAGGATTTGTTTATAGTTTCATCGTGACAGCATTTGAGTGACCGCTTGCACCCTATCTTGATACGAGTATCCACTATTATGATGTCGTGATTGTGGTCATTGGATTCATCTATTATGGGAAGTATCTCGAGACGAGATCGAAGCTTCAAACTGGCGAAGCGATAGAGAAGTTATTAAATCTTCAAGCAAAGACAGCCATCGTGGAGCGTGATGGTCATGAACAAGAAATCTCTATCGATCAAGTCAGACATGATGATATTGTCATTATCAAACCATGATCGAAAATACCTGTTGATGGGATAATTATGAGTGGTATGAGTAGTATCGATGAGTCGATGATTACTGGTGAATCTATGCCTGTCGACAAAAAAGAATGAGACAAAGTAATAGGATGAACGATGAATAAGCAATGATTTATGAAAATCAAAGCCACCTCACTCGGATCAGACAGCATGCTGGCTCATATTATCACGATGGTCCAAGATGCTCAATGATCCAAAGCTCCTATCCAAAAACTTGCCGATCAGATTTCTGCAGTTTTCGTGCCTATCGTGCTTGTGATTGCATTCGTCAGTCTTATTGTATGGATCATAACTGGCAATGTAATGATCGGTATCGTTGCATTTGTCAGTGTGTTGATTATTGCTTGTCCATGTGCGTTATGATTGGCGACACCGACTGCCATTATTGTGGGGGTTGGGAAATGAGCCGAGATGGGTATCTTGATCAAGAATGCGGAGAGTTTGCAAAAACTTCATAAAGTAACAACTGTTATCTTCGATAAAACAGGGACGATCACCAAATGACAACCAGAACTAGTAGATTACATTGGTGATAATAGAGTCAAAGATTTGCAAATACTTGCAAGTCTCGAAAAACAATCAGAACATCCTCTCGCACAAGCTATAGTCAAGGCAGCAGGGAAAGAAAATATCTGACTCTTTATAGTGTCTGACTTCGCTATGAGAGCATGAAAAGGAGTCGAAGGAATGATCGATAATCAGACATGGTATGCAGGAAACATCACCTTGATGGAAGAGATAGGAGTACAAGTAGATACAAATAAAATTGTTACTCTTACGAGAGAATGAAAAACGCCAATATTCTTAGCAAATAAAGACTGAGTGAAAGCAATCTTCGGTATCGCTGATACGATCAAAGATAGTGCAAAGCAAGCCATAGCTGATCTTCATACACTCGGTATCAAGACAGTCATGCTTACGGGTGATAATCAACAAACTGCTGAATATATTGCGAGACTTGTCGGTATCGATATCGTCAAAGCACAAGTTCTTCCTGATCAGAAAGCTGATGCAGTACAATCACTCCAACAACAATGACAGATCGTCGCTATGTGTGGCGATGGTGTCAATGACTCCCCTGCACTGGCTCGTGCTGATGTGGGTATCGCTATGGGTACCGGGACGGATGTCGCTATCGAGACGGCAGATATCACACTTCTTGCATGAGATATTTCTAAGCTCGTGCAAGCGATTAAACTTTCACGCAGGACAATGCGTACGATCAAACAAAATCTTTTTTGGGCATTTGCGTATAATATCATCGGTATACCATTAGCTGCTGGGCTCTTCTATCCTCTCCTCCTCAATCCTATCTTTGCGGGTCTTGCGATGGCGATGAGTAGCGTGAGTGTCGTGACGAATAGTTTGAGACTCAAACATATCAAACTCTAGAGATGTGATGTGTGTCAGGCTTTTATTTTGTATCATCTTGGTATGAATCTTGCTACTCATAAACTGCATATCCAAGGAATGCACTGCAAATCCTGTGTCCTGTTTATCCACGAGATTGTCAGCAAAGTAGAGGGGATCGATAAAATCGATATAAGTCTCACGCAACAAACTATAGAGTATAACTGTGATGAAAATACATCACCTGAACAAATCATCACTCTTTTGAATCCTTTAATAGAAGAATATTGATATACTTTGCATAGTACGCCACCAGTCAAAAAGATTAGTTGGTGAGAATATGTTCTTGCACTTATTATGTCAGTGGTGCTGATGTATGGTTTCACGCAACTTCAGCAATTAGGTCTTTGAGACATACTGGATGGATCGCACAGGACATATTGAACTTCATTTATCATCTGACTTATCGCATCTGTTTCTAGCTGTCTGGCAGTCGTCGGATCAGTCGTGCTTGCATTAGGTACTGTCTACTCACAGAGTATATCATTTCGTCCGCATCTTCTCTTCCATATCGGGAGAATGGCAGGATTCTTTATACTCGGAGGTCTATTGGGGGCAGTTGGTTCTGTGTTTCAGTTATCAGGTACTATCAGTACTGTGCTCAATATGATTATATCAGTCGTCTTATGTGTATTGGGTCTGAATCTTTTGTGAGTCATAAGATGAAGTGCAACTTTATGATGATGAGTATTCACCTACTTTAGTAAAAAAAGTAATGGTTCATGGTGAGCATTGATTATTGGTATTGCCACTTTTTTCTTACCCTGTGGCTTTACACAATCGATGCAAATCTATACCTTATCGACAGGTAGCTTCTTGGTAGGAGGATTGACGATGCTGAGTTTCGCATTGGGTACATTACCTATTCTCTTGCTTCTGAGTATCACCGGCAAAAGTATACAAAAATCCTCTTCTTCAGGGCTATTATTCAAAACAATTGGTATAATTCTTGTTGTATTAGCAATCTATAATCTTATCAATAGTCTGGTCGTATTGGGCATTATGAGGCCTATCTTCATATAGTTTTTATCTTTTCTATCTACATACTCTCATGACCAAATCAAACATTATTATGGTTCTCATTACGGTACTTGTTGTCGTAGGAGGAATATTTCTCATGAAAATGAATCGTCCAGATAATTCAAGCTCTACCGATTCCTCAAATACTGGATGAGCATCAAATGTCGTCGTCACCAACGGTAAACAACAAATCACTATTAGTGCAGGGAATGGCTATTTTCCAAAGATGACCATTGCAAAGGCCGACATACCCACTACCCTCATAATGCAATGAAAAAATGCATACGGATGTGAAAGTGCTGTGAGAATTCCGCAACTTGCGTATACCAAAAACCTGGAGGCAAATGAATCCGATACGATCACAATTCCCGCTCAAAAAGCATGATCGACGATCAATGGAACATGTGGCATGGGAATGTATAATTTTCAAATCATGTTTGAATAAAGTTTTTATCTCTTTTCCCATTATATCATGACTACTCCAAACGCAAAAAATGCTTTTCAACTATCAAAAGTACTCCATGTAGCGAGTATTCTTAGTGGCTTTGCATGAATTATTGTTTTTATCGCTATTATTTTCAACGGATCTGACGATCTTATATTTGGAATAAGTCCAATACATGCTTTGCTCTGTACAGCAATTCTTTTCTTGATAGCTATCTGGACACAGATGGCAACGATTCATCATATGATGTTGGAGAAGAAAGGAGAGATTATTTAGTTTTGCTGTAAAGTCCACGATAATCTCACAAAGACTCAAATATATATTTCTCCTCTCCATTCCTCTTTTCATAGTACATGGTTTGGAAGAATATTTTCAAGGTTTATATTTAGTAGATTCTCATGTGGACTTTGTGTTTGGATATCTGTATACACTAGCTATTCCGCAGGCATTGTTTCTTTTTTTTCAGATCGCTCTTTGGTCTCTACTTATTGTCACTGCGATACTTATCTCTAGTGATACGTGGCGTTTACGTATGATGATTATTCCTGGTCTGATCTATATCTATGAACTGTATCATATTCGGGAGGCATTGTCTTTGGGTGATTACTATCCAGGATTGATAACTGCAATTCTTTTTACTCTTATTGCATTGTTTTACCAGAAAGAATTGATACAAATATACAGAAAGTAGGATACATTTTTTTAATCTTTTATTAAATACTCTTATGAACACATCTAAGCTCATTTCTCTCTACGTTGCTAATCTTTGTTTTTTCTTGGGTATAGGATTGTTTGGCGGATCCCTTGTTCATATTACACGAGATATTATGCTCTATGGATCTATTGCGGCAGTTTGATTGCTACTGTTTTTGCTATGATCGTATATTAAGTTAACCGTAGAATATAATCACTTGACGATGAGACAAGTAGTATCAGTCATGCTTGCATCCTTTCTCTTTGCGGGAGGGGTTGGAGTAGTGAGTGGTGGAATACAGCACTTTACTGAAGTAGGTGTTCTCTGACCACGATATATTGCTCTTGGTGTGCCTGTCTCATTGTTTTCTTTTCGAGCCAAAGAACAGATTGTTATCACAAAGAAACAGTGGAAAGTAATCATTGTAGGATGAATTATCAGTGCGATTATACTATTTTTTGCTACCGATTTCTTACTTCACCGCATCCAAGACAATTGATGAATGGAGTCATGACATCCTACTGATCAAGGATCTCATCATTAATAATACTTTTTTATTCTTTCTTCTCTCTATACCATGAAACAAACACTTTTTCTCTCATTACTGTTGTCTTTGGTGCTACTATGATGATGTGTCTTGCAAAATCCGTCTGATGATATAACGGATGACTCCATGCAAGTATCAGCAGAACAGTGTGCGATGATGCCCGAGATGCCTGGATGTGGAAAACACGCTAGTAACTCAGGAAACCTCCATCATATGATGGATCATGCCGATATGGTCACATCAGAATTTGATTTCATCTCACTCATGATACCGCATCACCAAGAGGCGGTCGATACATCCAGAGAGATTAATAAGAATACGACTAATGAAAAACTCAAAAAACTAACACAAGACATCGTCGATGCTCAAAATAAAGAGATCGCTATGATGCAGTGATGGCTCACGACATGGTATAGCGGTCAGACATATACGGGTATGCCGTATATGCCGATGATGAGACCAGGGATGATGGTCGTCTGATCGACCGATATCGCAGAGCAGATGTATCTCGAGGATATGATCGTCCATCATCAGTGAGCTATCGATATGGCGGTCAAGCTACTCCAGATCATGGATGCACAAGATCCGACTATTAGGGTCACTGCAGAGTGATGAGCCTACAGGCAGTCGTTGAGAGAGTTTGCGAATGCGATCATCACGACACAGGGTCAAGAGATAGAGCAGATGAAAGAGATGCTCAAAGCGAAAGCATAAAGCTACACTAAAGTCTGTCTGCCGATAGGCAGCTTAAAGCAAAAAACGACTCCATGCTGGGTCGTTTTTCTTTTCTCTTGTTTTCGGATTCGCAGAGTCGTATAGTGTCGTAGCTCTTTTACTTCATTTGCTCCTCCTATGGCTGTCAGCTATACACAATTCGTCACCGCACGACTGGGTAAGAAGGTCGACTATGATGGAGTATTTCAGTATCAGTGTGTTGACCTGATCAAACAATATATCAAAGATCTGACTGGTAATGAGCCATGAGTCTTCGGAGGCAGTGCGACCAATGGTTATGAGACAGGATCGCCTTTTGTCGGGATACAGACATGGGTCAAGATCCCGAGGTCGGAGGGAGTGATGCCTCGTCAGGGAGATGTGATCTTCTGGTGACCATCGACGGGCAATAGCTATGGTCATGTGGCTATCGTCGATAGTATCGCTTGATCCAAGGTGACTGTAATCGAACAAAACGGTGTGGGTGGTGGTAATGGCGAGTGAGGCAATGCGATCAGATACAAAGCATATATGCTCAAAAATACACTCTGACGATATCGTTATATCACACCACTTAGTCCTGCAGATCAGAAGATCGTCGATACTGCTCTCGCTAGCAATAGTGCTATGTGGAAGCTCACGAGTGATGCGACATTGAAGATACTCTTGAAAGAGACGAATACGCTGATTAGGGAGCTGTATACAGTGAAGAGTTAAGAATTCGCAATTTATAATTCACAATGCATAATATTGTCATGATACAGAATACTAATACCTACGATACGTTGATAATCTCTACACCGACGCATCATCTCGATAGCTATCGTGATGCTCATGGGGTGAGAGAGATACGGGTCGATGCACCTGTGCATCTCTCCTATGTCGCTGTCGTCCGATCTGGTCAGATAGATATCGCTTGTCATCTCGTCCATCCGCAGGCCTCGGCCGATGTCCGTGTGATCTATATCGGTCAAGGAGATAGTCTGACCCAAAGCACCGTCACGGCATACCTCGAAGCGAGTCACACTCGTGCGGATGTCTATATGCTTTCGCTCCTCGCTGATGGGTCTGATATCACTGTCCATGGCAATGTCACGATCAAGCCTGATATCATCCAGACTGCAGGCTATCTCGTCGAAGAGAATATCATCCTCGGTGAGAGGATTAAAGTGAAGACGCTTCCGATGCTGGATGTGAGATCGAACGATGTCCGTGCGTCGCATGGTTGTAAGATCGAGAGGATTGATCCGAAGAGGTTGTTTTATATGCAGTCGAGAGGGCTCGATCATGCACAGTCGAGATGATTGATCTTGGATGGCTATATCAATAACTTCTTCGCATCGCTGGAGTGACAGGATGACGAGATGATTGCTGGTCTGGGAGAGGAGATAAAGAAAGGGTTGACAGTATAGAATATAATCCTTATGATACATAACTTTATTCTTCTTTTCTCTTATGGATATTATCGCTATCTATGTGACACACAAAGACATGAATAACGCTGAGAAGGTCTCCGATCATCTCTTTCGTCTGAAACTCATCGCTTGTGTAAACTACTTCCCCATCCAGAGTGTCTATAGTCGGAAGTGATCACTCGAAAAGAGCGATGAAGTCGTGGCAATCTATAAGACCAAGCCACAAAACCGAGATAAGGTGCAAGAAGCGATCAAGGCTATCCATCCTTATCATGTGCCGTGTATCATGAAGATGCCTGTCGAGGTGAATATGGCATATGGGGAATGGGTGATGGAGAGTGTAGTGTAACGGTTCGTAGACATTGGGTCGTAGTTCCTAGATGCTAGTTCCTAGGATCTCAGAACTATGAACTAGCAACTGTATTTATAATTTTCTGAATAATGCATTATCCACGTCATATAGGTATTATCCCTGATGGAAACAGGACTCGAGCCAAAGAACATGATTTCCCTACTGTAGCAGGACATAAACAATGATCTGACAATGTATCAGCCTTGGCTCGTTATATCTTCGAACACACGGATATCGATGTCATGACGACATGGGGACTGAGTACGGAAAATATGGCAGAGAGGTCGCCAGAGGAATTATCCTTTCTCTTCGAACTCTGTCAGATGGCGGTCGAGAGGATGATACCACTGATGGAAGAACATCATATCTCCTTTCGTCGAGCAGGGAGTCATGTCGGGATGCCCGATGATCTCCGTGACTATCTCGTGCAGACGCAGGAGAACTATCGCTATGAGACTGATAAGACTATCGTCTTGGCATTCAACTATGGCGGGAGAGATGAGATACTCAGAGCAATACAAAAAATAGCTTCGCAGACGGATATCCAGACCTTACAGACCATCGACGCAGAAACTCTGAGTGATGCGATGGATTTTGGTTGATTGCCAGTCGTCGATCTCGTCGTGAGGACGAAGTGATGATATGCATCGAGGATATCATGATTTATGCTCTGGTGGATAGGCTATGCGGAGTTATACTTCACTGATCGTTATTTCCCTGAATTTGATGTCGCTGCATTGCAGGAAGCTCT
>CAZBFX010000015.1:0-15571 GCA_964491325.1 uncultured Candidatus Peribacteria bacterium | reverse complement strand
TTCTCCGCTACTTCGACGAAAATCCTCGATTTGAGACTCGAGATCGAGCTATACCATGGTGGAGAGATCTTGATCTGGGCATTCGTGATCTCTGGATAGCCCAAGACGATCTCTTTCGCTCTCTCTCTATCCAGTCAGACAATCTGTTCTTTGATCGCTGCGATGATACCATTGTGATCTTTCTCAAAATCATAGCCCTGGACGATATTGACCTTCGTCGGGATGATATATTCGCCATGACTCCCTGTCATCAGCTGATAGAGGATAGTCGATGTCGTATTGATATCGATGACATGCTGGATGAGTGATGGTCTCTGTTGCATATATTGCGTCACGGCATTGCGTATGCCATCATGAGCGATATAGTAGTAGTCGATCTGACACTCGAGAGCTCAAGAGAGTGATGTGAGTTGTTTGAGTGCATTATTTGTCCCTATCGCACTATACTGACAGCCTGTCACCTGTGTGAGCTCAGGGAATGGGAGGATGATGCTTTCTTCGACATCGATGTTTTTCTTGATACGAGTGATGGTATCTTTACTGATACTTTCGTAGAGTTTTTTTTGCAGTATGCCGATATCACTAGGGACGATTGTACCACTCTTGTTCACTGCTCATCAGATGAATGCTTTACTTACCTCTGCATAGACTTGCTGGGTATAATTACTTTGCTTGAGTTTCTTGATCGTCAATCTCGTCCCGACAGGGATATTTGCTCTCGCTCCGATGAGTTGCTTCGTATCATCGCTGATATTCGCGGTAGCGGTGACATAGCTATATCACGCTTGCCCTGTCCCTTGAGCGGCAGGGATATTGACTCGTTTGTCGATTGTAAATGAGACGCCATCCTCGGTGATGAGTTGGGTATTCTTGATAAGATTGAGTGGCTCATTCATCGTATTGACTATCCTGACTTCGCCTCTCGCAGGGTTGCTGATATATTCGATATACTGTCCATCTATCGTCATCTCTTGACGAGTACGGAGAGAGCCGGTGAGGAGAGGGACGATGATATGAGCATCAGTATAGGGATAGTCAGCTATCTGGTCGCTCGGGATATAGCGGAAGTTGTATGCCACTTCATCGATCGTATAGGCAGGTGTGATCGTGATCGTCGACTGTGGGAGGATGAGTGAATACAAGAGATAACATATCACGATGAGGAGAAACATCTCCGCCCCGAACACAGCAAAGAATGCATAATTTTTTGCTTGATAGACGGCGATATGGAACTTCTTGATATTGAAAAAAAACCGATAGATCAGATTGAGTATCTTACGCCACGCATGTTGTTGTCTAAACTCGAAGGGCAGTCATTGTTTTTCGTAGAAGTTTTTTTGTTTGATGCTCTCGGTGATAAAACGGACGCTGAGTCATTTTTCTTCATAGAGTTGTTTGATCTGTTTAGCCCATCGGGGATTATCAAAGAATTGATTTTCTGACTCGATAAAAATATCGATCGAGCTGTGTACGGACACCTTCTCAATACTGGTAAAGATTTTGTAGAGGCTATCGTTTTTGAGGAAGAAGAGTTTCATTGCACAGGAGAAAGATAGAGTTCCTAGTTGCTAGATATGAGTTGCTAGAAACTACGAACTAGCATCTAGAAACTATAGATTTTATGTATTACTGTCTGGCGTCATAATCGGGACGATACGCTGTGTCATCTGCTGACGAGTCTTCGCACGAATCCGGAGATAACGTAGATAACATATAGCACTCATGATCCATGCGATATATTGGTTTATGTCATATCTGCTATCAGCGATCATGATCACCATATGTCTCGGATAGTGTTGAAAGATCAAGACGATCCCAAACAAAAACAGAAACGTTCACCATCACGCATATCATCGTCATGGTCAGGAGCTGTATTTTTTCCATCGTAGACTAGATAGGAGTGCAAGAGCAGCAGCGATACTGAGAAAGAGACCAACAGGGAAGACACTATTGAATTTCGCTACTTCACTGACAGGAGTGAGAGCATAGATCCCTAGCCATGACTCCGTCGATCTCCCTATCATATCATCACCGAGGACGAGAAAGAGACCCAAAGGAATAATGCCACTCATCAGTGCGACAAAGAGGCAGTCTACTCGCTTGTATTTCATAAGCCGACCGCTTTGTTGGTTGATGAAGATGAGCATAAACATAACGAATCCGATGATCATCCCACTGGCATGAAATGCATAGCTTTCGGGGAGGATGATCGTATAGACATCGTTCAATGAATGAGGGAGGATAGATCCAGAGCGTAAGACAAAATCGATATAGGATCCTCATCCATAGATGAGTGCGATCGCTCCAGGGAGTGCGTAGAAGAGTTTGTGAAATGGGAGCAGTGTGATACGACAGCGTATATATGCTATGATCATAAATACCACAAAACATGCGATGATGCCCATGCCTGTGAGTTCGATATGATATGAGTCTATAGTGACGAAAGGGTACATATACAAATTATAAGTTAAAAGTTATAGGTTTTAAGTTATGAGATGAACTTAAAACTTAGAACTTAACACTTAGCATTCCTTTTATCTGAGGTATTCGATAACTTTGTTTTCTCTAAAGCAGACCATCCTGATGATACCAGGGTAATCGAGTTGTGATTCTATTTTTGCACCGATAGTCTTGATAAGATCATTGATCTGGACATCGGATACCTTGCTAGGATTGACATAGACCATGATCTCACGACCCGCTTGCATGATATGGACTTTGTGGACGCCATCGACTTCCATGATGAGTTTTTCTAGTTCGCCCATCTTCTCGATGAAGAGATCTTTGGTATTGAATCTCGCTCCTGGTCTGGATGCAGAGATGCCATCGGCAGCAGTGACGATCCATGAGATAGGATGTGTCATCGGGATATCGTAGTGATGTGACTCGGCAGCATTGATGATGACAGGATGCATTTCAAACTTTCTCAGCGTGTCGGCACCGACAGCAGTATGGGATTCGCCATTGACTGCGATCACTTTACCGATATCGTGGAGGAGTCATGCTTTCTTCGCCAAGAGCGGATCTTCACCCATCTCTGCAGCGAGTCATTCACAGATCCTCGCTACTTCGATACTATGTTGTCGCAGATTTTGACCATAACTATATCTGAAGTGAAATCTTCCGACGTAATAGACGATCTCTGGTTTCATCATCGGGATATTGAGCAATGTGAGTGCTTCTTTTCATTTCTCCATGATGATATCTTCCAGTCATGCTGACACTTCCGTATAGAATTTCTCGATATAGAAAGGATTGATACGACCATCTTTGAGTAACTTCTTCAATGTCTCGACTGCGACAAATCTCTTCTCATGTTCGTAACAGGATACTCTGACGACACCGGGAGTATCATCGACGATGAGTTCTGCTCCTGTGGTCTTCTCAAAGAAACCGATATTTCTTCATTCTCTACCGATGAGTTTTCATTTGAAATGTTCTTCGGGGATGTCGACACTCTCGACGGTGTATTCACCGACAGTGTCAGCAGCGATACGAGGCATGACTTTCATGATGATCTGCATTGCTTCTTTGTCAGCTTCTTCTTTTTTGATCGTACGATACTTCTCGACGAAAGTTTCGATCTCTTTCTCTTCGATCTTCTTGATGAGTTCGAGGAGGGCATCTTTGGCTTCTTCTTTGCTTAGTCCAGAGATTTGCGAGAGTTTCTCTTGTTGTTGGGTGATGATCTCATCGATCTCTTTGTACTTCTCTTCGAGTTTTTGTTTTTCGGTTTCGAGTGCTTCTTTTTTCTCATCGAGTTTTTCTTCTTTTTGGAGGATTTTCTCTTCGAGCTTCTCGAGTCTCTCTTGGGTCTTAGCAATGTCTTTCTCTGCCATCTCCTCGATCTTGACGGCTTTTTGTTCTGCTTTGAGGATGATGTCATCTGCTTTGCGATGAGCGGTATCAGCGAGTTCGATCTCTTTATTACGCATTTTCTCTATGAGTTCATCTTCTTTGGCACGAATTTTCTCGAGCATTTCTTCTTCTATTTCTTTGAATTTTTCCATCTTCGCTTTGTATGCGAGAGCTTTTTCCGTAAGTGTTTTCTTGTATCCGTAGAATCCGGCTACGGCACCGATTGCCAGCGAGGCAATGATTGAAAGAAGTGTCATCAGAGTCATTATGTATTGATCTTGCATAAACTAAAAGAATTTCGCATTATACAAAGAGATAAAGTATCTCAGAGATAATGTATAGTATTGTACACAAAGCAGATCTTTTATACAAGCATAGATGCTGATGAAGCAATTGACAGATCATGAAAAATCAACTCACAAGGCATTGCGATATAGTGCGATACCAGAACTTACAGTGGGGGGAATGAGGGAATGAGAGAGTGATAGCATGAGAGAGCTCATTGCTTCAGAAACTATACAATCGAGAATTAGCTATTGGTATGAGTATTGTCAGACGCATCATATCTCCTATGCTCATCAGTGACAGGAGCACTATCCTTATGTCCTGCATCCTATCATGTCGTCGCCCTATGTGATGCATTGGATGGGCGATATATCACTGCTCTATCGCAAAAGTATCGCACTGGTCTGACCACGCAAAGCGACTCCCTATGCACACGAGGTGATGACAGCATTGTTTGATATCTTGCCTGACTATGATGTCGTGACGATATCATGACTTGCTGATGGGGTGGATACGATGGCACATACGATGTCCCTCGACAAGAAGATCCCGACGATTGCTGTCCTCGGTGGAGGGATGGCACATTTTCTCGCATCAGGGAGGAGGGAGTTTATCCATCGTATCGTCGCAGAGTGATGACTTGTCTTATCCGAGTTTAAACTCGATATGCAACCGACGAACTGGAGCTTCCCCCAACGCAATCGTCTCGTGGCAGGGCTGTCGACTTGTGTCTTCGTCCCGGAAGCATCATCGTGATCAGGGAGTCTCATCACGGTCGACTATGCACAGCAGATGCACAAACCCGTCTACGGAGCTCCGCAGAGTATCTTCGCATCGACGAGTGCCTGACTTCTCTCCTATATGCAGCAGTGACTGATCAAACCAGTCGTAGATTTTCGTCAAATGTTGGCCTTATACTTCGAGAAACATCTCGGTACATGATGACAAGAGTCTCTCTTCGGACCCTGTGTCAGTCAGGATCGATCATGACTATCCGATCTCCAAACAAAAATCCTGCAATCCATCATGGATGCAGGAGGGGAGACTAATCTTCATGGTTTACAATCTACTCTCGGGCTGGATACTGCATCACTCATGTCGGAGCTGATGATGCTCGAGGTGGTGGGGAGAGTGAGTCAGAGTGGGGAGAAGGTGAGGGTGAAGAGGTAATGAAGTCATCCCAAAGGATCACATACCGCTAACTAATATATAGCAGAATATGTCGTACACAATGCATCTTTATTTGCATTTTATTTTATTGTGCTTATAATAGGTATATAGTCTTTATTGTTATACATTCTATCTATGAGTTCTGCTGTAGCATCAAGTCCTTCGTCATCGTCAGGTATACTTTCTGGTTTCACTGGTATGGGTGGTCGTATCAAAGATCGTATGAGTAATATGCGATCCACTACAAAAGCAATGCCTGGGAAGGCACTCAAAGCAGTCAAGGAAAAGACAGGCTGACTTTTCTCATCGATAGGTCGTGTCGTGAGTAATACATCTAATCTCCTGTTCGGTAGTTTGGCTGGTACCGAAAATGTATTAGTTAATGTCGTCGGTGGTAGTATCGCCAATACGGTCATGACAGCAACGAGCGGTACTCTGGTCTCTGCATTGAAACCAGTGACTGGTCTCGTCGGTGGGGCATATCATGGTGTCATCGATGGTGCTAAATGATGAGCGGATCTTATCGATAAGACATGAATTGGCAGGATACCTTATGCGTGAGCTATTATATCTACTATCGGCAAAGCATTATTTGGTCTGGTGTGAGGGGCAGGATGACTCTTCGTATGAGGTACTGTATGATGAGTATCGTGAGCAGGGAAGGGTCTCAAACACGCTTTCATAGATACCCCGAAATCTTTCATCAATAGGGAGAAGGCTCTCATCGACATCTCTGGCAAATCTGCAGGGGATGTGGTAGAACAATATGATAGTGGAAAAATCAAACCGCTGCACTTTACCAAGTGAGCATTACAATCTAATGGAGCTGCTGTCAGAAGTCTTTTCCAAGAACATGGAGTGAAGGATCTCTTCACAGGAACTGGTAAACCCGAATCATCACCCCAAAAGAAGGATAAAAAAGCAGAAGCACACCCTGCAGAAGTAGCAGATCCTCATTAAGAGTATATATTATACATAAGTCAATAATATCGAGTGATATTATTATATAGATATTTGCATACTTTATTATGTTACCTATACTGGAGGAGTAGAGATAACTTTATCTTTGTATCCGAAATTATGGCAGAACCAATAGGTAAAATACACAGTGCTCTCGCTGGTCTCAAGAATAAGACAGCAGATGCACTCAAAACGGATGGTGTGATTAATACAGCACAAAAAGATATCATGGGTGCTTTAAACACATCTCCACTATCGTTAAAGCTGAATGATTTGTGAGTTGGTGAGTTATCACAGGTCGCTGAACTTGATGACGCATGGAAGGGAGCGTATGAATATCTCAGTAATCAAGGCAAAGAAATCGAAAGAAAATATACTTTTCTTTCAAAGGAATTTGGTGATGCTAAATGGATAATGCCTTCATCGCCTGATGGAGATATAGATCAACCTTTGGCTTCAATAAAGCGACCTGAGGCACCCACATCAAGTGCCACTTCAAGTGATGCGACATTAATGGCACTTGAAGTACAAAAATCAACATTAGAAGGACAAGAGACGACACTAAAAGGAGAGATAGGAACATTGAGAATAGATCTATCGACAGACGAAGGTAAATTATCATCTTTGCAAGTCGAATTAGAGAGCGAAAATACTAAACCCCCTCTGTACGATGCTTTGCATAGAATAGTACCTAGTAAGGCTCCACAGATACAAGCAGATATCACTAGACTAATTATTGAGATAGGCAGGAAGAGATGAGAAATTCAAAAGAAGGAATTAGAATTGACAGATCTTCAAGGTAAGATAAATAAAGTCGAAGATAAAATAACTGCACGTATTACTATGATTGAGTGAGATAAGAAAACAGATGTGAAAGATATGAAAGATTCTCTCAGAAAATTAAAAGAATATAAAGAAGCATACGATGAACTCCAGCCTATCCTCAGAGATATGGATACAAGTACTGCATGAACAAACTATCAGAAAGTCCATGCGGTGGCAGAGAGGCTGAAATTATGGAAGACGACTCTGGCTGATACGAAAGCGTTATCTATGAAGACGAGTGATGAGATAGTATGGGAAAGTTTCTTTTTGAAAAATGTCCCTACAGGTGCTTTACCTGCAGGTGGGATAGTGAATATGTTATCGTTTGCTAAAGCTGATGGCACGGAGTTGACGGAGGTGACTCCTGCCACTATCCCTCCCTCATATAGATACACTATCAAACATAACAGTGATACTATCGATATCATCATACCAAAGGATACTTCATTATCTGCTGATGATATATCACCGAATAGTATCAAAATATATAAGGGAGGTACTACTACACCTCTTGGTACCAAAGACTACTATCCAGTCAAGTTTGATCTCAAGGTGGGATGTAAACGAGACGATACAGTATGAACAAGAGCTTCATGAGCCGTCTATGAAAACAGTCAGACAATAGCTTTCACTATCGATTATCCTGTCCCATCTGAAGCAAAAAAAGAAAAAGAGCTCACATCAATGGCTGTATCGAGATATGATGATATAGAGTATGCCATCAGGACATATATACACAATTCTACATTCAAAAGTACCTTGCAGGCAGCTATGACAGATAGTATCAACAATAATGCCACAATAACCCCTGATAATAAGAAGAAATATAGTACCTCACTCAAAAGGAACCGAGATAGTATGATAGCGGATGCGGCTATTACTACTACTCCACCTACCCCCCTCAGACCTGATAGTATCACTACGGCTATCGTACAATACCTTTGTGACCCATCACATGATGATAATATCACCAAAACTCTTCGAGAAAAAGAAGGACGAGTGAAAGATGCTCTCAAAAATAAAGATGCAGCGACTTTATCTGGAGCATTGAAGTTGATTTTCGATAAGATAAGTATCTCATCAGCTGGTAGTGCGGGAGATAAGTATGCATCATTTCGACCGACTATGATGACACACAGTAATCCTCACTTCGCTCAAGCAATATGTGAACATATGACATCTTCTCCTATAGCAGGCATCCCCAAAGATCGTGCTAGCAAAAATCGTCTCCCTGTCCCGACGGATATGACGAGAGAGATCATCCTCAATGAGGAGTACAAGATAGCATTTCATCCGAAGTTTGGTGCCTATCCGAAGCATAAACTAAATGGTAAATGGCACTATCCCAACATAGAAAACATCAAAAATGACGAGCATACAGGATGGTCAGAACAAATACCAGAGGCTCTCAAATGGAAGAAGTGAACAGATATCCAACCGTCGACTACAGATTATAATATGCGAAAATCTTTTTGACCTGGTTCTAAGGATGGGTCGGGCTTCGACGATGCCGTATGAGATCTCAAAATAGCGAAGAAAAGCTTTGGAGATATCGAGACCCAAAAGTGATTTGGGAAAGAGATGGTGCATGGTAAAAATATCGTGGCATCGACAAAAGCTGCGATAGCTGCCGTCTTTAGCGTCCCTGATGCTGTGGCTGCTGGTGCAGGTAAAGTCGGTAAGCTACTGAGGTTTATGAAGCCTGACATGAAAAATCATCCACGGTGAACGGTATTGGCTTCGCCCTTCCTTGTCACTGGTTGGGCACTCAACAATAAATACACTAATGGTGCTCTCCAATGGCTAATGAGATTCTGATCATTGGCTGCTTTACCTATCGCCGGAGGAGTAGTGGCCGGAGGTATCATCGGTAGCGGTGTTGTTGGAGTAGGGGCTGCTGTCGGAACTGCTGTGACTGGTGCTCTCGCACCAAATATGATGAGACAGCTCTGAAGGAAAGTGGGTGATAAAGTGTGAAAGAAGACTATCAATACTCGATGAGATCTCGCAGATAAGTTCCCTGACTTCAAGACAGACTATATTGATAAAGTGAATAAGGATGAGAGTGGTAATCCTCTCGCAGAGTCATCGCTCAATGCACTGTATACGATCACAAATGTGAAGCTTCTCCATGAACGTTGTAAAGATCCTGGTACAGTTTATACAACTATCGGATCTGATAAGAAGCTCTATTATATCAGTAATGATAGTGGCAAACTGAGCTGTGGTGTGATCGACAATCCTGATGATTTGCCAAATGAGATAAGAAATCAAGTTGGTCTCAGATCTCTCGATAAAAAGAAGTTTGGATTACATCGTGCTGGTGTGGCGATTAAATCAAGATTCAGATGAAAAGCAGAAAATACTATTCCTTTGGCAGATCGAATACGTCTCTTACCCACATCAACTACCCCTATTGCCGAAAAGAAATATGGCGAATTGCCAGCGAAGGATAGCAAAGAACATAAGCTCTGACCGTATGAAGAGTGGATGATGGCTGATCATCATGCTATCGCTCAACTTACGGGATTGTAATTCTTCTCATAATAACTATCCCTGACATATCTCTGTCGGGGATTTTTTTCTCTCTCGAGAATTTGCTTATCTAAAAAAAAAGATTATAATCTGACTATGAACGGGATACTCAAACAAACTACTGATGTCATCACATTGCTCCCATCCAAACTTCGAAGAAATAAGTTTGTTGCTTCGCTTATTTTTGCATTATGATTGTGAACAGTAACTTATCTCCATAAACCCAAACCCCTGCCATTGACAAGTGATGGTGTCACACTAATCGAGGATGGATCATGGAATACACACTACACGAATCCTGCCGAGTGAAGCGGCATTCCCGCCTCTTTCCCATATCTCGCTATGCCGAGCGATAGTATCATCATAGCATGAGCAACTGTATTGCCAGATTCGTTTTTTGAGCAGAAGCTTCATATCGAATGACAGCATCCCATTCCTTCTAGTATTTATGGGAAATGGCTGTGTCAGCTCTTTGCTGATAGTCGAGATATTCAGGATAAGTTACCGAGTTTCATGGAAGGTACGAGTTTTCATAGCAATAAAGAGGCTGTCTGTGCTGCTGCAGCATGTCAATTCCTCCTTAGGATAGCATGATGAACGGTTAATCTCACGAAAGCTGCGGAAAACTTTTTCAAGCTACCTGGTAAGACATCATGGACGCTTCCTGATCATCTGCAGAAAGTATGATATACATCGATGACAATAGATGATCCTCAGACATTCACTGCGAGTAGTCTATCGCCATGAGATATCATCTTCGCGAGATATATCAGTAGCCATTATCTCTCACAGACCACGGCGAAGCATCCTGGCACGCATACGATCATCTATCTCTGATATCAGCAGTTTACTATCCCTCATCCATGCAAAGATACGAAAGACACCAATCCTATCCATATCATCAAGGCCCGACGACAGAAACAAAACGATGTGAATAGTAATTGGGATGATAAAGATATCCAAGCACTACTTACTAGTGGAGAGATAAGAGTAGGGGTGGATGATAATAGCGTTATTACCATTAATGCACCCGTGGCTATCCATCGATTGCCTCATCAGGGGTCTCTCTGAGGGACTTCTCCTCGTGTGAGACTAGCTGCCCAGGTCTTCAAGGCGAAGAAGTGATGATCATACGCATTCGAGCCGACTGAATATGCCCATCTCGATGATCCATCGCAATTCTTCGCTCATCCGGAGGTAGTCGATCGTGATATGCCGATACGAGATATCATCTCTCAGATACCGACAGTAGGGTGCCTGATACTAAAAGATGGAGAGACTCTCTCTCATCACAAAGTAGAAATAATGGAGAAATATTCGCTCTCCGAAGAAGATCGGTGATATATGCTCAAGTACTGGAAGATCATCACTGTCCGTGATGCAGTCCGTGCACATGTCCCTATCCCTATCGCATTATTAAACGATGTGACGAAAGAAGAGATACAAAGAATATATGAACAAAACTATCCTGAAGAAGCTCACCGATCAGTCGATCTATCGGCCATAGCTACACATCTCGACAATTTTAATACTATCAATCATACTCTTCGTTCGACTGACCCATCGACTATAGCTCACTCATGATGGATCATGACGAGTATTGATCCAGGGGCAACCAAGTCCAGTCGATGTGAGAATTTGCGTAGTCAGATTGGTAAGTTTAGTGATGATCTCGATTATCAGTCATATGTCGATATCGATCGAGATCAGTTATCAGACGATATGCTCTGGGATGCACGATGCCATAGTGCTCAACTAGTCACTGCTGATGGGACGCCATGTGATATCATCATCGACCATCCTGAGAAGATACAAGCATGAACTATCTATGCATGGCATTTGTGAGTGTTTCTTCGCAGTCTCCACAATACTCTCCTATCACTCTCGACGATCCATGAAGCGACCATCCCATCTATCGATCAGATCGATCCAATGATGCGTGATGTGATCGATGCAGTGACGTCCGATGATGATACCCGTCGTATCATGGCAGCTATACATATCAGAGAAAATAATCCATCATCGATATGGGATATAGGCAATATGAGGAAATCGGCAAAAGTGCTTAGAGAGACGGTTTCTAGTAGCATTTCTGGCCACAATAGTAGTGGTGGACGATGGCAAATTAGCTATAGTGGCTTCACTCATTCTTCGAGCATCATCGATGCTATCACATATATCCAGACTCTCGATCTGTATCAGCAATGTACTTCATCACAACAAGAAGAGATAGAGTACTGTCTCATATTAGCTCAAGAAGCGGTCAATAATACAACTGACAAGACTATAAAAAAAGAACTCTCTGACTATCTCCGTGCACATATCCAGACATGGACATCTCCTGATGACAGTCAGATGCATCGATATCTCTTCGAAGCAGCACTGGTTGCTCACAATATACAACAAAACAAAGACAGATTTATATCATTGGTGAACACGCTCGATCATACAACACACAATCAACTCTCTGATGACCAGCAGAGAGCTTTGGATGAACTGGTCTGCCTCGCTCACAACTATGGTCCCACTGATGTGCGTCAGATGCTGGTCATCAACCGACTCTCGAGGATCATCGACCAGACTCGTATCTCGTATCGTACAGGTCTGGGTCATGATCTCGTGATCCATCCCAAGGATGGTAAAGAGGATCGTCAACGAGATAATGAGGTGTATCGCTACTATCTCTCTCAGGTTACCGATCATCTCGATGCCTGTATCAGGGCAGATAGTAAGATCAAGCATCCTCATATCACGAAACCTCTGCATCACATCATCGATGCACTGGCACAATCGTCGGATGAGAAATCTCTCCTCGATCCTGCAGTACAGCAAGCTATCAGAGACCTCACAATGACAAGTAGTATTCTCGATATGGATCGGATCAATCTCTCTATTCTTCCTACGGTGGCCGAACTCTATGATCAGTCAGAAGAGTTTACTTTTGATCCAGCTAGTTCTGATGAGTGAGCAAAATGATCGAAAAAAACTACCACTAGTGTGCACCAATTAGTTATTTCTCGTATGACGAGATATCTCACACAGACACCCAAACACAAGACGACTCTCTCAGTCCTTCTCTGGAGTGATGGATTACTGGCGTTGTTATTGCTGATACAGATGGTCGGGATGGTCTACAAAGCGGGTCGTCGGACGTATAAGAAGATAGGGAAAGGAGGAGAGATGGCGAGGATAGAATAAAGAGAATAGGGTTGAAAGTAGTTACAAATTGCGGAAAGCGGCCGAAACGACAAAAACATATCATATATATATAAGCCATTATGTAAATTATATTTCGCTTTCATTTTGGCACTATTTGGATATAATAGATAAAGATACTATACTATAGGTAGTATTTTTTATCATTATTATGATAGTGCCATGCCTATAGATACAAAAGCATTCACTGATGCGACAGTAGCTGATCACAATCTGACTGATACCGAGAAGGCCGCATACGCGAAATTATTTAAAGATGTTTCTGCCGTAGAAAACGATGCAACTACAACTGATGTCGATGAGAAAGTAGTTGCACTCGATGAAGTGAGACAAGCTCTTGGTAAGGAGAGAAGTCAGATCGCCAAAGAGGTACGTCGTGCCACCTACGAGACGATCAAGTCAGAGGAGAATATTAAACTTCTGACCGAATTGAGAGATGTTATTATCCCCAAGATTGCTGATAAGGATACATACCCAGAGACAAATAAGGCACTCTCGAGATATCTCGGTTTCCTTGGTAGGACAGAATTGGGTACAAGCGACCTCACATCAGAAGATCCTGCATTCCTCGTGGCACTCGTCCAGACAGGACTCTCTGTCTGTTGTGAGCTCGATAAGGAGCTGAAGGGTGTCGATACAGATGGTAATCCTCTTACTGGTAGTCACAAGAGTAACTCTATCGATGGTGATCCGCTCGATAATACTATCACGACGGTACTTACCAAGTATGTCGCAGACGAAGCGGATTTTAACTTCACTGGAGTGATCGATACGAATGTCGTCAAGATGATACTCAAAAGTCTCTGATGAACAGATTATCCATATGATGAGGTCCTCGATACTGACGGTGACACTACCGTCACTGAAATAGAAGAAGAGGCGGAGAAACCAGTGACCAAAATGGACATCGAAGAGGCTAAAGTGACCGAGAAGATAGAGGAGTTTACAAAAAAAAACTGACTGACCGAGAATGCTGATGGATCATATACCGTCGATACGCAAGAAAATTCTCAAAAAATATTCGACATCATCAATATGTGGAAAGTGCCAGATACGCAAAAAGACAAGGTAGGAAAGATCAGAAAAGCGTGTGAGAATGCATGAGCAAAGCCAGAGATGATGAAAGTTACAAAGAAAGTGGAAACGAAAAATACTCCGAAAGCGAAGGTGGAAACGAAGACGAAACTTGCTGCCAAGGAAGTCGTCCCTGCGGCTAACTGTACAGAGTTTATCAAGAACAGTGATGGTCGTCTCAAGTTGAGTGGTGCATTCGCTACATTTGATAAGACAAAGACTCCTCCTGTGATGACAAAGGATATAGTTGGTGATGACATAACTGATCCAGAGAATGTTACAACAATCACGATAGGTAAATTAAATTTTCTTCTTTATAGAGGTGATTTAATGACGGAAGCTTGAGAGAGTATACATTATAAGAAAGATGATGAGTATTATCCTTTTGACGCTGGTGATGGAGATGGTTCTACGGTCTTTGCATACAAGACAGATGCTCTTTGCATTAGTACTAATACTCCCGGTGGTTCATTTATGCTCGGTAAGGATGGGAAACCAATCTTCTTCAAAGGGAAGACGGAGTTTGGGGAAATAAAAGAAGGGACAAACAATACTAATGGCACAACCGACACAAAGGATGATTTTGCGAATATCATCATCGATGGAGTACAGTATGTCCCCACGAGTCCGTATCTCGCAGGACTCGATGAAGAGGCTCCTTCGATAGATGGCATGGAGACTACGGCTATAGATATGACTACTTCTCAGAAAGTGATCGATGGTCTCAATACAGAGCTTGATAAACTTAATGCCAATCTATCCGTCTATAAGACTTTCTCTGAGGGATATCTTTTGGCATCATGAAGAGCTCAGCTTGATGGATTGATGTATAATGGCGTCGAGGCGACAGACGATAAAGTGCCAACAAATACTCTCTATAGGGCTCTTGAGGCTATTGATTTCAATGGTATAGATTTTCCATGGCTCAGTGATGACCAAAGAGAGTCAGTGATGGGTATATATAACGCTATCTATGATATTATGGAAAACAAAGGTTATGGGATCTTGCCAGCGGATGTAAATGCATTTGTCTCTATGATAATCGCCACCCCTAATATCAATACATATGATGGTGATGAGACAGAGAAGGATAGACCAGATTATATAAATAATCAGGCCCTTCTTCACGTAATAGAGGTCAGTATAGAAGCATTTATCAAGGAGAGGACTGATGCTCTAACTACGCAAATAGATAGCAAGACTACAGTACTAGAAACAGAAATAGCTAAATGGACAAGCAAAGATCGAACATTTGATGAGATGCAGCCTCTGGGTAGTATCCCTGATTGCCAATCTATCGCACTCAAAGATGCGAGGACTCTACTCATCACGAAGACAGATGGGAAGACCCAAGAGATCGTCACGATGACGGATTTTACTGAAGTCGAAAAGTCAGACCCTGTCATCTATACGATGTCTTCAGACGATTATTGATATGCTAGTCTTATCTCTTTCTCTCTACGTGGTACCAATCTTGAGTTGAGAGTCCCTTATGATATAAAATATGAGGAAAAGAAACTCGTCTCTCATAGCAATAATATTAGCAATGTGAGATTATTGACTAATAGTGCAGGTAAGATGACACTCATCTATGATGATGCTGGCACATCCAATTCTAGTAGTGCGTATGGTAGTGATATAGTTTCTT
>CAZBFX010000014.1:0-15747 GCA_964491325.1 uncultured Candidatus Peribacteria bacterium | reverse complement strand
ACTCGGTGGAGGGAGCATCGAGCTGAGATTACCTATCCCATCAGCACCATGGATATGACTTGCATCTCCCTCTGCTGATACGGGCCTCTTATCTTTGCCGATAGCGATACCTTCGACTCACACGAAATCGACCATCCTGACGGCATTCGCATAGGTATGATCAGCAGAGACATTGCCACCGACGGTCGTGATGGCTACGAGATCGAGAGGGACACTATGTCTGTGATGCAGTATCAAGATCCGCAAGAGAGCGAAGACATCATCTGCACCAGGGTCACAATCGATAAGAACAGGGATATTCATAGGAAACAAAGACCAAGAATTAAAACAAAGGTGAGATGGAGGGACGCATATTATGCGTCCTTAGACAACAGTATGCAATAGTATAAATATATTTATTTATTTCATTTCTCCAAAACCCCCAAGCTATATTTTCGCTTTGCAATAGACAGATCAAATGGCTATGATATGGTATTATGAATTTAGTATGTCAGCACTTTAGCAAATGGGTATTATAACTATTTACTCTTTTGCCTTTCTACTCTTTTTTGCCTTTTTCTCTTTCTCTGTATGGAACTTGAATCCAACGATAATCTCGGTGATAAACTGATCGGCAAATCAATCGGACAGTATATCTTCTTCCTCTTGATCGCACCATCAGGCTATATCATCAAGCTCCTCCTCACCAACGCTCTGAGTGTGAGTGATTTTGGGCTACTCTACGCCATGATCAATCTCATCGGATTGATAAGCATTTACAATGATCTCGGTCTGACAGAATGTTTGCAGTATTTTATCCCACAATATGCCGTCAAGAAAGATCGTCAACGTATTTTTTCTCTTGTGGGATTTACTTTTCTCATACAATTTGTCACCGGCATACTCATCATCGCATGACTGTATCGGTGAGCAGATCGGATAGCGACACAGTATTTTCATACAGAAACAGCTGCAGAACTCATCCGTATCTTCTGCTGATATTTCGCTTTTCTCAATATTATCCAAGTATGTAATAGCCTCTTCGTCGCCTATCAAAAACCACTCTATCAAAACATTACTGAATTTGTCAGACTACGATGAACTATCCTCTGTATTGTCATATTTGCATGGTACGACCAAGTGACAGTAGTATCTGCCAGTTATGCATGGATCATAGGCATGATCACAGCTATGCTAGTAGCATTTGCCATAGTGCTATGGAAATATAAAAGTATTGTGATCGGACAACGTTTCTCGATTGATCGCCATGATATCAAAACACGGCTCAGCTACGCAGTACGAGTGTTTATCGGAGCGAATATAGGGACGCTTTTTGCACAAATTGACCAATTCATCATCGTCTGACTGGGAGGTACAGAACAGGCAGGATTTTATAGTGCCTACCAATCGCTGATGGGTATCTATAGTAGTATTATGTGACCATTTGCAGCCCTCCTCTATCCTCTCATGACACAGATGATAGCAGAAAACGATAATAATAAGCTATCGACATTACTCTGACTCCTCTATAAATGCTTCTTCGTCTGTGCAATCATCTTCGCTATCATATTGGGTATCTACGGACAAGATATAGCGACTATACTCTTCGGTCAGAAATTCGCCTATAGCGGTGAACTAGCACAGCGATGAGCACTCCTCCAGATACTCGGAGCTATCAATCGGATTACTTTCATACTCTATGCAGCTCGTGGAGCAGTCAAAGATAGAGTATGAATCATCGCCGAATGACTAGTCATCAATATCTTAATGATACGAGGCTGATATCATCGACGATGACTCTATGGATGTATCATAGGATTCGGTCTAGCGATGGCCTATATCGCTCTTCGTACACAACGAATTCTCCATTATAAGCGACACTTCCACGATCTCCTCGATCGAAAATTCATGCTGAAAAATGTGATTGCAGGAATAATCATTGCGTCTATAGTTCGATTCTTCATGCAATACTTCCCTCTCTCGAACCATAGAGTATGGGGAGCGGTAGGTGTCACTCTCGCAGGATCGATTGTTACGCTATTGATAGGATTAGTCAACCGATCCTATGTGAAGGTGATGCGATGACTAGTCAAGAACAAACTACAAAAAACCTAACTAGCTTCTCTCCTCGGTGACACTATATGAAATAGCTCTCCTATCTCATTACTTGTTCATTGGAGAAGTGCATAATACTGGAGCTTATGCTCTGTATACTTCGCTATATCATACTCAAATTTTTCTATCAACATCGCGGTATGTTGACCGCCGATCACATGAGGGACGAGGACATAATCTGCTCATTCCTCATAGAGTAAAGTCGCATCATCGACATGATTGGCACTCATGATAGCGACCGTATGAGGATTGGCATGTTTCGCTTTCTGGAGGATAAGTGTATTCGCATCATAGTCATGCACTGTCGAGATCACCATCTTCAGCTGAGAAAACGATAACTCATCGAGAAATTCGCCATCACTCGCATCACCATACATACAAGGTAATCATTGTTTTTGCAGTTTGGCGATCACTTGCGGATCATAATCGACGATGATAAAATGCTTCTCACTCTTCTGCAACATATTGACGATCCCGTCACCCGTTCTATGATTACCAAAAACAACAATATCATACGATGCTGTGTCAGCATGTTCTTCTTGGGATACTTGCTTCCATCTATCGATAGAGTGCAACAGAGGCTGGAGAAAGCGGATGATCCTATCACTATAAATGAAATAATAACTCGATCCGATAATCGTCAAAAGTGCCACCACTGTGATCAACGAAATAATCGCACTATCAGTGATATGACCTATCGAGACACCCAAACCCATGAGGATAAAAGAGAATTCACTGACTTGTGACAAGGTACATCAGACCATCAGGCCGTTCTTTGCTTTATAGCCCATCATCGTCATCAGAGCGATGACGATAAGAGGTGTAGCGATCAAGACAAAGAGTGTGAAGACAATGATCGGAATACTATAGGAGAATATCTGTGAAAGATCCAGTTGTGAACCGAGAAAGACAAAAAACAGAACGATAAAAAAGTCTCTCAAAGGCTTCATCTTACTGGCTATCTCGAATCTATAGGGAAGCGACGCCATCGTCAATCATGCCAGCAATGCACCGATCTCGATCGAGAAACCCAGTGATTCCAGACCTGCTGCATAGAGCAAACATCGACCGAGAGCGAAAATAAGGAGAAATTCTTGTGATTTCGCTACTTTGGCCATCACACGAGGGAGAACATAGCTACTCAGGAGATAGGTAATCGTCGCTATACCAGCGATCTTCGCAAGCAATACTCAGGAAAATAGCCAACCGTTCACAATGGCTCCATCCGCTGGTAATGATGCTAATATCATCAAGACGACCATAGCAACGATATCCTGCACGATCAGTATACCGACTGACATCTTGCCATAAAGCTCATCCAGGACACCTTTATCACTCAAGAACTTGATCACAATGATCGTACTACTAAATGCGAGAGCAAGTGCTATATAGATACTCGTCAACCAGTCAAATCCAAGTGCAAACGATAGTATAGCACCCAAAGCAGTCGTGAGAGCGACTTGTCCGATACCTACGATCAGTGATGATGTACCGAGATCTTTGATCACACGAGGATTGAGACCGAGACCGACCATGAAGAGAAGGAGTGCCACACCGACATGAGCAAACATCTCGACACTCTCGGTATGCTGAAGGAGGTCGAACACACTTGGACTAAGGAGTATCCCTGCGATGATATAGCCGACGATCAAGGGCTGTTTGATGAGTCTCATGCATGCGGTGACGATCACGACGACGCCGACCAAGACAGCAAGTTCGGCAAAAGGATGATGAGCGATAAATGATTGGAGGGAAGCTAAGAAGTTCATATCAATCTACTAGTCATAAAATATACCCTATAGTATACTTTTTTTATATTTTGTCAAATATTGAGGGACTTTTACGCTACTTTTTGCGATTGCTTTACCAACAGAAAATATCTATAGTGAAAGTTATCTTTTACTCTGTTGCATATCTATGAAAGCAGTCATCCTCGCAGGTGGTGGTGGTACCAGACTCCGACCACTCTCGACCGATAATCATCCGAAGCAGTTTGCTCGTATCGGGTCAGGCTATAGTCTCTTGCAACAAACATTTGACAGAGTAGCTCAGATATTTGGCGAAGATGAAAATAATATCTTCATCAGCACCAATGAAGCATACGCTCCTCTCGTCCAAGAGCATCTGGATGAGACGATGAAACAACGTCAGTACGCCTTCGGTGCTTCCATGACATGGAACCCGCAGCATATACCCGCTACGCGAAGCTTCGATGAAAACCATATCATCATCGAACCATGTAAGAGAAATACCTGACCTGCATTCGCTCTCGTCACGAGTTACCTCCTCGAACACGGCGTCGGTCTCGATGAGCCCATCCTCCGATGTCCTGCCGATCACATGATCACGCCCAGTGAGAGATTTCGCGACTATATACTCCAGTCCGAGAAACTAGCCCACGAGGGGAAGATCGTCCTCTTCGGTATCACGCCTGATAGACCAGAGACAGGCTATGGCTATATCCAGATGGATCGTAGCAGTGAGATGACGAGCTTCTCGCATCCGATCAAAGCATTCGTCGAGAAACCCGATCTCGCTACTGCACAGCGTTATCTCGCTTCGGGAGAGTATTTCTGGAATGCGGGGATATTCATGGCGACGAGTAGGACGCTCCTCGCATGACTGAGAGAGCATGCACCGCAGATCATGATACAGCGAGACGAAAGTTATCAAGCGATGCTAGGAAAATATGATCAAATGCCTGACATCTCTATCGACTATGCAGTGATGGAACATACGAAAAATGGCGTTATCGTCCCAATGCATATTAGTCGGTCTGATATCGGAAGTCGAGATAGCGTCTATGATCTCCTCCCCCATGATGCATCAGGCAACTGTCTCATCAATCCATCCCAAGAAGAAAACAAGAAAATCATCCTGACTGACACGGTCACGGGCTGTCTCGTCTATAACGATACCGATACTCCTCTCTGTCTGGATATGCTCCATGCTATGACGATCATCCAGACTGCCGCAGGCACCTATACCGCTCCGAGAGGCTATAGCCAGTGAGTGAAAAAGATTGTAGGAATGCTTGGGAAATAATAAAAAACGCTATAATATACAAAAATAGTGACACACAAACTACGAGTCGACGAGTAGTCCAGACTATCAATAATAACACTCTCATAAGCGAACGACGGGGACCCTTGAGGGCAAGGAGTGAGCTTCGTAAAATCAACTATCAATAATGAGCCACACGGGTCTCGCTTGTGTGTCTTGATCTTTTGCCTACTTTTGCATCAAGGCAAAAGTATTGTCTCAGCGAAGCGTCTTACAGTCAAAAAACAAGAATAACACATACTTTTTATTTTTATTAAAAAAATCTCTTGCATTTCATGTATTACTTCGGTAAAACATAGACAGACATCAGATAGTATATTTATATCGCTTATCATCAATGTACTTTGCTGACCATCTCCATCGTGTCACTGCTCTCCTCAATACTGTCACTACCGCTGATATGCCTGCAGTCCTCGAAGACCTCCTCACTCCGCAGGAGATCGTCGAGCTTGGCGAAAGGATAGAAGTCCTGACACAGCTCAAGGCTGGTAAGACCCAGAGAGTCATCGCTGATGAAATGGGTATCTCTGTCACGACCGTAAGTAGATGATCGAGAGTACTCCAGTTTGGGAAAAAGGGCATACAAAAGTACATCTAAACTTATATATTTTTTTGACCGAGTGTTTTATTCTACTAATACAGTGACACATGATAATAACATATCTGATTCGCTCCTGCTATGATACGACGTGGTAAACCTATATCCTAGTAAGGTTTTTATCTTTATTAATATAAAAGTTGATGAATAGAATACGTACATGATCTAATGACCCTAACCAGGCAATAGAGACAATCCTACGCAAAGGGAATGTAAAAGCAGCAACGATAAAAATGACTGCCCAAAAACTTCAGGTATCTGAAGAAGAACTAATTTCAACACTCGAAGATCTAACGAGGAAAAGAATAGAATGAATAGGATCATCTGAAAGTGCGGAAGCATCAGTTATTAGAAGTATAGCTCTTAGTCTACTAACTTCTCTTGAAGTACTTAAAGGAAATAACAGATCCAAAACTGATGTAGAAGAAAGAGAGTCAGTCGATGAAGTTAAAAAACATGGATTTTGATGATTTAAAAGATATCTAGCAAACCAGGTAAAGGAAAGCGGCTATAAATTCATTATAAATGCATGAAACAAAACAAAAGAAAAGATCGATCAAAAACTAAGAAACTGAGATGAATTAGTCGTAACTATACCTGTTTGCCCACTGTTCTCTCCTGGTTTTGAAAAACTAGATAATATATCATCTTCATTGGCCGAAGCTTCTGAATATGCACAAATGCACTTTTGAAAGATTATGAAGTTACTGTGAATACTGAGAAAAACATCAACAAATATAAATCTACAACTATTGATTGCAGATGGATGAATGCATTTATTTGATGAAGCTGTCGCAGATGATATATCATCATCAATTGATAGGGCGAAACATATTTATAAACAAGAGCTAAAAAAAGATTGACTTGGTGATATCGAGATGGGACTTTTCAGTACTTACGGTATTACTATCCCGCCACGCCTATTAAATGATTTTAAAGTAGATAACTCTCGTCAATTTGATGACTTCTATAGAACCATGAACAAGCATGAGCAGAATAAAATAGACAGTTTTATCGAATCATTGATAACAAGGGATAAACGAATGCCTCAACCTCTGGCCAGACAAACTATTCTAGATTATTTGAATGTTGCCGATACCATGGCAAAAAGTTCAGATATTGTAATATCTATAGAAACAGTCACTAGGAATGAGCTATATTGTCTTTCCCCAAGTATGAAAGACGATTGTATGTTCATTGGCTTTTACGATAGCTATATGAACAATAAACCCTATTATTAAAGTATCTACAAAAACTTTATAAAATAGCCTTAACTGTAATGATAAATCAATATATTTATGAATATCTATCAAATATAGTAGGGCAAGAAAATCGCCTTTTTGAAAAAGAGACCGAATGCTGTACATATATTAAAAAGAAACTAGAAAAACTAGGGATTAATTATACTTCACAAACATATGAAACATTTTATCCAAGATTCTTAGATCGAGGGCTATCTGTAGATAGTATCGCATTAGAATGCTATCCCTGCTCTTTTAGTTCATGAGTCATAACAGAAAACAATACCTTTGATTCTCTAAAAATCAAAGAAAGTTATAGACCATGAATATGTTTCAACAGTGCTTCAGATTTCTTATCTATACCAAACATATATTATGCACCTACTCTAGCAATAGCACAGTCGGACAAGAAAATATTACATAATGGTGATTTAATAAAGTGATTTGTAAACGTTAAAAGGGAAAGATTCATAGGAGAAAATATTATAGTCTGAAATATAGAAAAACCCAAAAAGATAGTAATGTGCCATTATGATTCTCGATTCTCTGGTGCATGTGATAATGCTATATGAGTGGCCGTACTTTTATACATTCTTCCAGATATACTCAAAAGTAATATGGTTGTTTTCTCTGGATCGGAAGAGGTAAGCTATGAACAGCCTTACCGGTGATGCGGTTATAGAAAGTGTGAAAATACCTTCTTGAAACAATTTAATATAGCAGATGAAATCATAATTCTGGATAGTTTTGGTTACTGAAAGAATATAGTTTATACTGAACCATCTTTGATAAAAAGTGCTTACTGAACTCTCCATTACGATTTCTTATCAAAGTCAAAAGTATACAGCTCAGAAATAGGAAAGTTAATGGAAATATACCACTCAAAAGATGATACTATAGACAAAATCAATAATATAGACATAGATGAAATAATATGAATTATTTCACAAATTCCATTATAATAGTACATGCTGTATTCCTCTCGAATAAGCATACAGAGGACAGCATATCCTCTCCTCTAGTTCATGAGCTGCGAAATCTTTCGCCTAATGATTACCACCTTCTCCAAACTCCCTCACGGGAGTTTTTCTATTGCAACAAAAATACAACCTCTTGTATTACCGCCCCCCTTTGCATAGACTAAGTAGATATAAAATAAGAGATAATTCATCATCCAAAATTTAGAATTTATAATTTCCGCATGTTCCTCTGCTCATCCTGCCACTACGGTTCGCCGATGAAACTCGGCAAATGTCCCTCCTGCGGAGCATTCGCATCCTTCGTCGAACAAGCAGATACTAGTACTTCATCGAAACCCTGATCCAAAAAAGCATGACGCATCCTCTCCTCACAGACAGCACAACATACCAATGAAAATAAATCTTTCCCACTGCATCTCCCTGAATTTATCAGAGTCATCGGCCCTGCGATCATGGCGAGTGCCGTCTACCTCCTCGCTGGTGAACCTGGTATCGGCAAGTCCACGATGGTCTTGCAAATAGTGCATGATCTCAGCAAACAAACATCCTGACTGAGACGAGCCTACTGTAGTGGTGAAGAGACGAGTTCTCAGATCATGACGAGATATACCAGACTGGGCGGTGATGCTAGTCAGGCAGATCATTGTTTTCATACGACCAGCGTGGATGATATCATCGCCACCATGAACGAAAAAAAGTATGATATCATCATCATCGATAGTATCCAGACCATGCAGACTGCAGCCTACGAAGGCATCATGGGGACGCCATGACAGATCAAAGCCTGTAGCGAACTCCTCCACCAAGCCGCCAAAGCAACGCAAACGACACTGATCATCATCGGCCATGTCACCAAAGGTGGTGATATCGCCTGACCCAAATATCTTGAACACATCGTCGATGTCGTCCTCTACCTCGAAGGAGAGAGACTGGGTGAATATCGTTTCCTGAGAAACTATAAGAATAGATTTGGTCATGCGGATGAGACAGGGATCTTCGGGATGACGAGTACGGGACTCACACCTGTCTATGATATGTCCAAACTCACTGACTGACAGCAATCACTGCCCGGTGTCGTCTGGACGATGGGTATCGATAATGGACGCCCTATATTGGTCAAGCTCGAAGTCTTGCTAGCAAAAAGTTATCGTTCCTTCCCGGAGCGTCAGTGTATCGGTGTCGATCATAAGCGTGTCGATCTCATCATCGCTATCATGCAGAGGTACCTCGGCTACAAGCTGCATCAGTACGACATCTTCGTCAATATCCCTGGTGAACTTCGTCTCCACGATAGTGGGATTGATCTCGCCATCATGGCTGCGATCCGTTCACAGTATACGAATGCTCCTGTCCCTGAGAAGACGATCTGGATCGGCGAACTCAGTCTCTCCGGACAGATCACCGCCAGCAGACTCCATACCAAGAGGATCAAAGAAGCTCCCAAATGACGACATATCATGGATCATCAGGTGATGAAGACCGTGAGAGAGGTGGAGTAGACAAGCCTATTGCGACAGATAGTGCGTAAACATCTGTTTCATAACATTTTTATCCACATGATACCCGCTTTCGTCTCGTTTGAATTTATCTTTATATGCGTCAGCACTAAGATCTAAAATCTGTGGTTTTATGTCTCATGCCTTATCCTGACACCATGTCTTCATCAACTCATTATAGTGTTGAAACTTTTCATAACGGTTTGGATTGACAGTTTTATCAGACCAGTTGCTAGGATTAGGATAAAGGACGATCACTGGTGTAGATCATGCATTGAGAGCTTGTTGGGCGATAGCTTGCATATCTTTTGCTGCTTGCTCTGCTTTCTCGTCTGTGTTGTAACCATTATTCACTGTAGAGGTGATAATAGTCTGCTTTCACCAATCCGCAATCTTCTCTGCCTCTGTCTTTAATGTAGCACTATTTTTACCAGGAAAACTATGCACACCTTTTCGAGAACTTGTATCTTCGATGACTCATGCTACCGTCCCTGCATTACTTGCACCAAAGAGGACAGTCTCGGATGGCTTGATGCTCTTCTCTGCCAGATCGATAGATTGTACTTTTATTTCTGATGATTCTTTTCCCTTAAAATATTCTTTCTGTCATCATCCACTCACAAAGTTAGTAATATCTTGAATAGTGATAGTACCATCATTGCCCGTATCCATTCATTTATTTTGTCTATATGCTTTTGTCTCTTTACCATCCTTATCCAATTTAGTGAAAATAACTTTATCCATATCTCATGACTGTAGATCACTTAATGCAGCAGGATAGAAGACAGCCATATAGACGGATGCAAGATTGGTAAGTTTTCATGTATAAGGCTCGAAGTACTTCTTCACATAGTCAAGCTGATCGACAGCAGACATAGCAGCCAACTCATCAGTTGTTGTTCCAAGCGAATCTGCAGTCGATGGCATAAATTGAATCAAGCCTGTCGCTCACGATCATGCACCATTCTTTACTGATGGAGAAAACTTTCATCATGTCTCTTTATCCATCACTTGCATAAGCCAATTTGGGTCTAATATATCTAGATCCTTACAAACTTCCAAGACCTTAGTAGTAAATGCTGCATCATACTTATCTGAAGGAATTGCCTCCCATTCAGTATTAGGAGTGCGAGACTTTTCAACTGATGATCATGTTGGTTCTGGTGATGGATTTTTAGCATTTCAAGGAGCTAATTGTTCTCATGAAGCTAATGTAGCTCACACCACAGTAGTGAGAGTCACCCCCATACCCATCTTTGCGAAATCAAGTGCTTTGGCCTTATAAGCTGGGCCACTCTGTGTCGGTGCCAGTGATGTGGCAAAAAGCAGTCCAATACAATCTATAGGAGTCGCTGTCTGCTGACCTTCTTCAATCTTCGCAAACTTCATCCAAAAGTCTGCATCATATGATTGCATGAGGATATCAATGATCTGTCCGATAACCTTCTTATCTTGTAGCTTATTTTTTAGTTCATCTGCTTTATTTGGATCAATAATCATCTGCTGCTGACCATCTGTATCAGTCGTGGTCGTCACATAAGAAGAGAGAGCGGGGATGTTCTGGAGTACACGAGGATCTGGAAAGACCTTATCCTGTGCATATCCTTCAATAAAACTATCAATCACCAAATCGGGTGATGAGGGAAAGGATGTCAGGTTAATACCCTCTATGGTCGTCAAACCATACTTTTTGGTCCAGGATGAAAGATCATCATGTGCAGACGGCATATAGCGATCATCAATCACATACTGACGAGCAAATGCCAAACAGTGATCAATACCGTCTTTCTCTTTGGGTGTGAGTTCTGTATTGAGTTGTTTTTCTCGATGAGTTTTTTCCATACCGCTGACACTCCCAAATCCCAAAAGCAAACAGACAAAATCAGCCACTCCTCTCATTCATACAGATTCCAATGCATCTGACACTGACGATATTCCCAATACTCATCATAGTTTATCCACATATCACTGTATTGTCTCGAAGATAGTTTGCACATTATCTTTGGCACCATTTCTTAATTCCAAAACACTATTCCCCTCATGAATCACTTTATCCATTAGTTTATGGACTCATGCAGTATATTCTAAGTTATTTGCTACAGTAACCATTGATTGAGCAGTACTATTCGTCTGATACGTGGCAAATACTTGCTCAAAACTAAGCGATTGATAATTTGGATTAGTAAGATTGAGAGCTAATGATCCTTGTATCCAGTCATAGAAACCATGGGGAGTATTGAAGATATGCTCACATTTGTCATTCAAAACCAATGCTTCTTGTCCAGGCTGATCCTGCATAGCACTTTTGATCATGATCGATGTGTCATGAGTATTGATAAGTTCGACTGCCCTATTCACCTTACCCATCACCTCACCAAAACCTGCTATCTGACCAAAAGTACCGAGCATCTTCGTAATTTTCGTTGACCAATCTCATTTGGTCAGACCATCTGCATTGTCTGCTATCTGACCTGCATCAGCACCGCTTCTCTTCAACCAATCCATAAAATAGAACGATAGACCTGTAGCCATACTCTTGAGATTTTCTTCGGGAAGTTCTACTTTGAGCGATCATTTGATATAGGATATCCATACTTTTTCTATATTATTACAGAAATCTTCGACACTTTCCTTGCTCTTCGCTGCTGTCAGTTGTGTCTGAATCTGCGTGAGAACAGGAGACTCATACTGCTGGAGAACTTCATAGACTGTATAAGACTGGGATTTTTTAAGTATTTCTCCATGTTGCTTAAGTTCCAAACCTGTCGTAACAATTCCTGTATTGCGTACAACTTCCAGCTCTTCATAAGCTTTATCAGCTTCCAAATCAGCATATTCTTGAGCAATACGAAGGTATTCAGCTTCCTCTTCTGGATTACCAATATTAAGTGTTTTTACATCTTCTTCAAAATCTGGACCAATATCTAGATTTTCTCTGACAGAGCGTATGAGTTGTTGCTGTGCTTCAGTGAATGCCATAGTACTCTTTCATAGAGACTAAAAATACTCTCTAATGAGAGTATATACATCTCCGTCCAAAACACACAAAAGACGACTGCTGACAGCGATATAGTATTGACATATTTACAATACAATCTCTATACTCGAAACCATGAACTCATCCCTCATTCTCTCATGCTCTGATGCTCTCCATGCTTCATTCTTCTGATATTCAGCAAAAAATCTATCTATTTCACGTCACGGTACTCCCATTTTTTCCAAGGTCTTTCTGGATGGCATTCCGATATCAGTTTCTCTCATATCGTCCGTGACATGATCCCCAGTCTCCATCCTTTCGTCAAACATCGCATCATTATACAAGATAAAATATATGATATATTGAACCACTTTAGACTATTTTTAACTACTTTAGACTACCTTCAACGCTTTTCAAAAAATGCCTTACATCGACTCTACCACCGGCACACAGACCAGCTGCATCGCATGACCGAGGACATCACGAGCAGTCTGGATGAGCAACAGACGAGCACGACTACGATCGAGATTATCTTTATCAATAATATGATGATTTTGGTAATAGTTATTCAATCTATGACAGAGATCGAGAGCATATCTCGCCACACTATGTGGTCTATACTCACTAGCCGATCTCTCTATCGTATCGCCATACTGCATGAGATAGAGCAGCAGATCTTTCTCATCCTTCTCCGTCAAGAATATGCCATGACTGTCTCGACTATAACTTTCGTCAATGGTCAGATCAACTTCTTTGGCTTTCCTGAGTAATGCACAGCAACGAGCATAGCTATACTGCACATAGGGACCTGTCTCCCCTTCGAATGATGTCGCTCTCTCCATATCGAAGATGATCTTCTTGTAAGAGTCTTGGAGCAACATTCCGAAATGCATCGATGCAAATGCAATGGCTTTCGCCTGACTAGCAATCACAGACTCATCCGTCATCTGTCATCTCTCACGGATTATCGCATCTGCCTTGGCGATGACTTGATCACGCAGTTCTTGGTAGAGGACGACTGTCCCATCTCTGGATGACATTTTACCAGACGAAAGTTCGACCATCTCATAGGCTATATGTTTCATATTCGTATCACCAAATCCGATAAGTTCCAGTGTCTTGAAAAGCTGATTGAAGTGATGGATCTGCTCTGCTCCGACGATGTAGACTGATTCGTCAAATGCGAAGTCTCTCCTCTTGCGGTAGGCTAGAGCAATATCTTTGGTCGAGTAGAGCGATGTCCCATTAGATTTTAATAACACAAAAACTCATAATCAGAATTCTTCCAAATTCGCAATGATCGCTCATTCGCTGTGATAGATATAGGGACAAGTTTTCTCCTCAGCAAACTTCTTCACGAGAGCGATACCTTCTTGTTCGACATCGCTTTCGAAGTATTCCTGATCGATACGACAGTCCATATCGGCATAGATCGCCATCATATCAGCGAGACATGCTGTACGAGTCTGCTGTCGGAGAGCGTTTAAAACTACATCCCCTGACTCCAAGAGACGCTGTGTCTCATGGATCTCGGCCTTATAAGTGTCAGGGTCATCACTCACTTTTTTGGTTGCTAAGACATAGATCTGCCCTGCTCGGACACTCGCATTCGTCTCTGGTATAGGAGAGTTGTCAAAACGAGTATAGTATCGTATCCACTTCGCGACATGGGCACCGATATCACCCATATACGAACATCTCGTGAGCTGATAGCCAGCCGCCTCGACGATCCTGGAGAGTGATTCACTGACGAGAGCATTACGGAGATGACCGACATGCATCGCTTTGTGGGTGTTTGGTTGTCGTCATTCGAGCAAGATCTTCTTCGTCTTGGGCAGACATGTCCCTAAGGTCGGACCATACTGTTCATAACCACGAAAAAACTTCTCCACCACATCTCCTGTTGCGATATGGATATTAATATAAGGACCCATAGCAGAAAATATACACGAAGAGGTTTCGCTCTTCGTCAACTCCTCAGTAATGCGTTCCGCCAAGGCAGCAGGTGCCATCTTCATCGTCTTCGCCAGCGTGAAGCACGGAAATGCAAAGTCTGCATCGATCTCCATAGGAGGGATTTCTATCAGATCAGCGATCGCATCGATAGGCATATCCAGATGCGGAGCAAGATATCATGCGATAAGGGTTTTGTAGTGAGAGATCATGTGATGCAAAGAGTAAATATTTAGAGTCTTCCGACAATAAATTATACCAGTATATATACGACAGCTCCTATGCTTTTGCAACTCATCTTTTTTCTATAAACGGAAAAGTGCCCCCGGGGACCGGGAAGCACTCTATAATTTCCAGAACTTACTCGCTCTTATTTGCCTGCCTTGTGAGCAGGACTTCATGTCCTTCAATTACCGTATAGGTAGTCGAGCTCCATGTGTGCCCATCTTATCCTCTCGAGAGCGTTGACAAGAGGGATGGGCTTACCTAAACACCAGACTTGGGAGTCTGAGTGAGGTGAATTTTGCCCGTTACTACACTAGGATGGGCATTCCCCAGTGAGAGCATCAATTTTGACCCGAAGGTCTCTATTGATGATGTAGCACGCAGTCCTTGAGTATCATTGCTGGGACGGACAGTCCCCAGCAAGAGTGTCAACTTTGCTTCGGTTACCCAGAGTTCGATTGACGGAGACGTAATTTTTTTCTTTGCTGTGGCGGTAAAGCCAACAGCAATTATGATTGTGAGACTTAGTCCCACCATCACTGATAGGAAGTGTCTCATATTTTTCTTTATGTTTGACAATTTCTGTATACGACTCTCTCTCTCCTAAAAGTCAAGTCTTTTTTCAAAGAAAGTATACATAATTTTAAGAGAAAGAAAAAATGGCTTTGAGAGCCATTCTCTTATTATACAACAAGGTAAAGAAAACTATTTCCTATTGATAATAATTTCCGATACTTCCATATTCTTCGGAAGCTGATAGATACTCATGATAAACTTCGCTACTTCTCCTGTCGAGAGCATGATACCTGGACCCTTGCCAGTTATTTGTGTAATTTTCGTCTCTCTGCCATCAGGTCCGAGATTTGATTCACCATCGAGTCATCATGGACTCACTAATATTACTCTACTCGCCGTCCCTTTCAATCCTTGTCTCCAGTTTTCTATCAGTCCTCTCAATCATCGCTTGGCCACACTATACAGTGGCATATAGTCATTTGCTTTGTATCCTATAGTTGCTCCTATCGTGATGATATCTGTTCATTGACTTTTGATCTGTTCTCGGAGTCCTGCGATAAGATATGCATGTCAGAGCGTATTGAGTTTCCATGTCTCATCTGCA
>CAZBFX010000013.1:0-16109 GCA_964491325.1 uncultured Candidatus Peribacteria bacterium | reverse complement strand
ACAACGAACGACAGCATTCTCTCCATGATCGACCTACACATGATCTCGAGAACAATGATCTGATATTACATTTGGTGATGGATCTGGACAAGGTATGATTGCCAAGATCGCACACAATAAACTACACAAATATATCTCTATCCAGCACCTCGGTCAGGTTAATGAAGATAAGACTACCACGATGTTCGAATGAGAAAGCTTTGAAAACTATAGCTTCACAACCATCGATGCTAACACCACCAAAATCGATATAGAGATGACCGCTATGCCTGACGAACGAGTAGCGATGTTTAATGATATGCGACCCAAAGCTCTCCAACTCCTCAAAGATTTATGTGAATAAGCATATAGCATAGCTTTTTATCTTTTCTCCTCTCTCATGATTACTCTCATCCATCGTCTCATGCAAGCAGCGAAACAATTTACCCTCATCGAACGAATCGTTCTCAAAGTGTATCTTATCATCGTCGGCGTATTCCTAGCAAAGCTTTTCCCTGTACTCGCATCACTCCATCGGGCATACTACCTTGCTCTGATTGTCCTTGCAAAACTCTATTTTATCAGTATAATAAGTCAGACAAGAAGATAGTTTTATCTCTCATTTCTGTACTATGAATACAGCCGATAAAGAAGTTACTTTTACAAAAGTAGAAGAGAGTCTAGAAGAAGATGTATTAAGAGCTCTTGCAGGTTGTAGCACAATGATGGCAGAAAACACCAAACAAATCATTAAAGATTGTGAAAACCATATACTAGCAAATCTAAAAAATCATGTCTTCGTAGTTATCACCGACACAGCAAATACACCTATAGGATACTATGCAGCCGAAATGGCAAAAGAGAATACACTTTCCCTCTTCACTGTATTTATAGGTTCGCATGTCAAAGGACAGGAAGAGAGAGGAAATATCGAGATACAAGCTCTTAAACATGCTACAGAAATAGCAGAAAGTATTGGTTATCAGACAATCAAAAGAAATATTAGTCATAAACATTGAAGCTGATGATCGACTAAGACCATTGCCCAAAATGCATGATATACGATCACAGAGCAATGATCTGATACGATAGCCAGATGGCAAAGGCAATAATACATAATTTTATATTTTCTTTATAACACATGAAAAAAATCATCCTCATACTCCTGACACTTATTATCGCTGTACTCGTCATCGCAGCTTTTCTTCCCAAAGAATTTGAACTCAAAGCGGAGACTACCATCAATGCTCCACAACTCCAGGTATGGAATTATGTCAAATTTCTTGCCAATCAAGAAAACTACTCTGTCCGAGTGATGGCTGATCCACAAGTCAAACTGATCTATAGCGGTACCGATGGCACTATCGGATTCCGTCAAGCACGAGATAGTCAGATGAACAATGTCGGTGCTGGTGAACAAGAGATCATCGCTATGCAAGAGTGACTCAGCTACGATGTCGAGATCAGATTCGTCAGACCGATGCAAGCGACAAGCTATGCAAGGACTACACTAGAGTCTCTAGACGCCAAACAGACCAAAGTCACGAACATCTTCCGTGGGACAAATCCTCGGCCCATGAACCTCGTGTCCATGCTCTTCATAGGACAAGTCCGCAGAGATATGCAACAAACTATGGACAATCTCAAAGCATTATTAGAATAACAATCACTCAAAAGAAACCTCTCTTTTTATTTACTACGCAACATCTATGACCGAAGAAATCTATTATGATGAAGATCGAAATGTGATACCCAAACCTATCGATACGGTGAAGGTATTGGATGCATACAACAACGAGCTCCAAAGTGGCGATACCGTCATTGCGATCAAACCGCTACCAGTCAAGAAATGAACAGATATCAAGCAAGGAGAAAAATTTACCAAGATCAAACTAACTGATGATCCCGAACTCATACTCGCCAAACATCCTAAAAATGGTGAGATATATCTCAGAACAGAGTTCTTCAAAAAGGCATAAAAAATATTGCTCTTGCAAAATGAAAAATATAGTATATAATCCCTTTGTAAACATTTTAGTTCTTAGCAATTACCCACATGGATAACAAACCAATGAACAACGATGCAATGATGCACGAATGAAAGACAGCATGTGATATGAAAGCATGATGCTGCGAGACCAAATGAATGTGTGATAGTAAAGGATCATGTAGTGATATGAAAGCAGACTGTTGTAGTACCAAGATGGATTGCTGTACGATGAAGAAATGATGTTGTGGTGGATCATGTGGCAAACATGTCGTGATGATCATCGTAGCTCTTGTTATCATAGGATGAGCATTTATGTGCGGCATGCGTATGGGTAGAGGCAATATGCGACACTATGGCATGGATCGTGACAATATGATGGGGGACGATACTATGAAAGGTATGTACGAATGTATGATGACTGATGGAGCGACTCGTGACAAATGTACTGATATGATGAAGACAATGATGCAAGATGATGATACCAATACTACAACAACAGCTACTGGAACAAACTAATCATCAAGACAATACAAAGAAAAGAATCTGACTCCGTAAGGGGTCGGATTTTTCATTTGCCATAAAACAATTGATTTATAGTGATCGAAAGGATAGTATCTAAAAAAGCGAACAATATTTTGCCCCATTCCTCTGATACTATGCCTGCATGAAGAAAAAAGAAGCCCAGATGTCTGACGATCAATATAGATGATATGATATGTCATTGTTTCGGTCCTCTCCAACTCCCCTGCGAAGAACTCGAACAGAGACCTAGGATTTTTCTCGAACCAGATGAACTGCAGACACTCATCTACCAAGATATCGACAAGCTGACTATGCAGATAGCATCCAGCAAGATGGGTATATCCAAGACCGTCTATGCCTGACTCTACGCCTCTGCTCGTCACAAAGTCAGTCAATCACTCATCAGCGGATCTGTCCTGATGGTCCGCTGTCCATAGATCTCGAGTATCACACGCCCCATGATCAGACAAAAATCTCTTGCAATAGAGATTTTTTTCTTTATTATAGAACATGTTCGGTATTTATCTTATAATTTTCATTCACATGAAATCCTCCTCTCTTCTTATCGCACTCATCTGAGCGTCTCTTATCATCGTCGGGTGATGTAGTACTCGTAGCGATACTACTATCACTACTACCTCATCCACAGAGATGATTACACAGACAAATACCACCACTCTCTCATCAGATCAACAAAGTGCACTCCTCTATCTCATCGAAGAAGAGAAGTTTGCTCACGATGTCTATACCACACTCTATCAAAAACGATGACATCAGAAGTTCAGCAACATACTCCAAGCAGAAGTGCAACACCACGATATCATAGCAGCATTACTCCCCATCTACAGTATAACTGACCCGACGATCAATATGGAAGTGGGGAAATTCAACAATACTTCACTACAGGCACTCTATGATACGCTCATCACGCAGTGATCACAAAGTCTCGCTGATGCATTCGCTGTAGGCATCGCTATCGAACAGAAAGATATCAAAGATATAACCAACTATATGATATTATTCCAAGACTATCCAGACATCAATACCGCACTACAAATATTGATCAAGGGTAGCCAAAAACACCTAGCAGCATTTTCTCGCTAAGTCATTATTTATTTTCTTATCTCCTCTTCTATGCAACACTACACACCCAAACAAGTCCAAGACATGATGTGAGAGAAAAAAAAGTGACACATCATCGTCGATACCAGGACTCCACAAGAATACCACCTCGAGCATATCGATGGTGCCATTAATATGCCATTCGATCGTTTTGATGACTATAAAGACGAACTCAAGAAGCACGACACTATTATCGTCTATTGTAACTCATGATCGACATCAGCGATGTTTTACAAAAGAGCAGAACAATTGTGAATCACCAATATTTATAACCTGACAGGATGATTGTCATGATGTAAGACATGTACGACTATCAAAAAGAAATGATCACTCCCTATGATGCAACAAGTCCATATCGCAGCATGATCACTTGTCTTGCTTGGCATCATACTAGCGAGAGTATTTCATGGCTATGTATGGCATGAATACTTCATCATCATCAGTGCTTTCGTCGGAGCATGACTCGTATTCGCATGAAGTACAGGATGGTGTGGCATGGCCAAGATACTCTCTCTCATGCCATGGAATCGCATAAACGAACAAGTAAAGAACCAAATTCTCTGATCTGATCTCATTATCCATCAATTTGAAGATAAAAATCTCGCACACTACTCATATATGGCAATCAGCAATCGTGAAGCAATTATTGTCGATCCTGAGAGAGATCCTCATAAATATTATGATTTCGCACACAAGCACAACGCCGCTATCATCGGGGTCTACAATACACATCCACATGCCGACTTCGCAAGTGGACACCTCCAGATCCATACAGAAACAAATGCTACTATCTATGTCGGTGATAAAGTATGAGCAGACTATCTGCATCACGCACTGACTGACTGAGAAATAACTCGCTTTGGTACTGCCACGATCGAATCGCTCTTTACACCAGGACATTCTCCCGATAGTATGAGTTTCCTTGTCAAAGATCAGACCTGAACACAAAAAGCACTCTTTACGGGCGATCGATTATTTATCGGAGATGTCGGAAGGGCTGACCTCAGAGAGAATGTCTGAAACATCCAAGCACAACAAAAAGAACTAGCCTGACAGATGTATGATAGTACGAGATCCATACTACCTAGACTTGATGTACATCTCACGATACTCCCTGCTCACGGAGCAGGTACATCATGTGGCAAATGACTCAGTAAACAAAACATGGATACGCTCGGTAATCAACAAAAATATAACCCTATGCTCCAAGACATGACAAGAGATGCGTTTATCGCAGAGCTCACCAATGAACAACCACCCATACCTGCATACTTTACCCATAGCGTCATACTCAATAAACAGGGTAATTCCTCTTATCCAGCATGTATCCATACGATAAAACATATCACATCACTCGATAGTGTTCGCGACGACCAAATCGTCATCGATACAAGAAGTTATCGTCAAGCGACAGATTATCCTCTCTATGATAAAGCGATCAATATACCGTATGATAATGGATCATTCGTCAGCATGATAGGATGACTTATCAAACCAGGCCAACATATTATCCTCATCATCGAACGTCCATCAGATAAACATATCATCATGCATGGTATCGCATCGATCGGCTATGAATGACTGATCGATGGTATCTATTGTAGAGAAGAAAGCATCGGAGAATCACATATTCATAGCAAAGATATCATGACAGATACAATATGAAAATATACCATACTCGATATCAGAAACGAAAGCACCTATCGTGATAGTCCTATTTTCCCTCACGCAATCAATATACCATTAGAGAAAATAACATCACACATACAGACATTAGATACCGATACTATCTACCTCCCCTATTGTGGATGATCATATAAGTCGGATATAGCTCTTTCTCTCTTACACTATCATGGAATTAATGCACAAAAAATGATCGTATAAGATAGAGACATACGTATATATTTTCTTTTTCTTGCAATCAGTATTGAAAATCCATACCATGATAACACTCTTCTTGGTAGATAACTTCGCATACTATATAACCGCTTTTAACTATTTTCCTTCAATAACTATGCAACACCTCACACAATCAGACTTCAACACAACTATCGCACATGGCATCGCGGTTGTCGACTTCTTTGCCGTACGATGTGGTCCATGTAAATTCATCGCTCCTCATCTCGAAGAACTAGCGACCAAACTAACAGGGAAAGTCAACTTCTACAAAGTAGATGTCGATGAAGAACAAGGACTCGCTGCATCACAAGAGATCACCGCTATGCCGACGATGAAAGTATTCAAAGATGGCTCTCTCGTGGAAACTATCGTTGGTGCCGATTTACAGAAGTTGGTAAATGTGATAGGGGGATTGGTGGGATAATATTGCTTATAATCAATGATTCCTCTTCCTATATTCTTGTCGAGCATCTTCTGAGAGTGCTAGCAATGTCACAAGTAATCAGATTGAAACATCGTTGACATCGACATCTCATGGAAGCAGGCCTCATGCTTGAAATACTTCTATAAGAGCGTTGAGAGTATTCCCAATAATAACTCCTCTGATTCAAAAATTCTTTACAAAAAAATAGGGAAACACATGAATACAATGATCACCAAGCAAGTTTTTTATTTCCAATGCTCTGACAAGTAATGCTGAGGCAAGACCAACTATCACAAGTTTGCCAACAGGTGATAGCATCTTTACTCATAAAGTATCTCGAATCTTCCCCATTAGACATTTGCAATAAAATATGTATATAGCGACTATCTATAGCAAAGTCAATTCTTTTTACTCTTACTATTATCACATGAAGAAATTCACAAGTAATAATAGAATATGTGTAGTACCATCAGACGTTGTTAGGTGGTTAGAGAATAATAGTGATCAATTGGCTAGTATTCTATCAGGGGAATCACAAATAAGTAATAACATATGTGATATATCGCCGTTTACCCTATGAGAAGAAGTAGAAAAACATAGATCGAATACTAACAGTCTGGTAATGGATAAGGCATCAGAAGGTAGTCTGTGATTCCGTCAATCTATAGCCGATCTTCTTAAAAGGCTAAATCCACAAAATCAAGAATTAATAAATTTTATGTTTTATGATGAAGCTGGGAGTATAATAACAGAAAAGATTATACTCGCACTAAACAATAATACAGTATTATCTGATCTTGATCGAGAATATATTTGGGAAAATTGTATAGAAATATTTAACAATACAGAGAACAATCCGATATTTTCAATAAAGTTATATCACGATAATATTACAAAACATATTATAGCTAAACAATGATGACTTCCTACTATGGTATTTGATAAAATAGATACCATCAATGATGATGAAACAGTTATACCTATTTCTGGCGATCTAGGTGTTTTTGGTAAAGATTGTGAAATATTAATATATAATAAAAGGGGTAAAGGCACTCTCATATCCAAAGATATATCATATCCTCTCCATATAGAATGAATCAATTCTAGTGAAATACAAAAAATGAGTTATAGTCATAAAGACCGTAAAGATACAATAGAAGTAACTCTTTCTACAGGCAAAACAGTTATAATGAATATATCGATAGATAAAGATATAACTCACATCAGACCATAAAGACTAAAGAATAATTTTACAAACATTTATTCTACAGTCTTAGGAACTCATAGCTTTCTCCTTTATACATTTCCACGTTTTATCTATGTCTCACCATCGTCTCGTCATCATAGGCTCATGACCTGCAGGTCACACCGCTGCCATCTATGCAGCCAGAGCTGATCTTCAGCCACTTATGTTTGAGTGATTTCTCGCAGGAGGTGTCGCAGCTGGTGGACAGCTCACGACCACCACCGTCGTCGAGAATTTCCCTGGATATCCTGATGGGATACAGTGACCAGAGCTCATGGAGAATATGCGTCAGCACTCCCTCAATGCAGGGACGACTATCCTCACCCAGACCGTCGATCGTGTCGATCTCTCGGTCAGACCATTTCATCTTTGGTCATGAAGTAGTGAATATACTGCCGATGCCATCATCATCGCTACCGGTGCGACAGCCAAGAAGCTCGATGTCCCCGGTGTCGACAAGTATCGGATGAGAGGTATCTCGGGCTGTGCCATCTGTGATGGCTCACTCCCGATGTTTCGTGATAAGGTGATCGCAGTCGTCGGATGAGGCGATGTCGCTGTCGAAGAAGCGACGCATATGGCTCACTTCGGATCGAAGGTAGTCATGCTCGTCAGATCCGACAAGCTCAGAGCATCCAAAGCGATGCAAGAGAAACTCTTTGCCAATCCGAAGATCGAGATCATGCGACACACCGAACTCACCGAAGTCCTCGGTGATGGGAAGATCATCAATGGCATACAAATCATCAATAATCAGACACAAGAGAAAACACAGATCGATGTATGAGGTCTCTTCTTCGCTATCGGTCATACGCCAAATACAGGTTTCCTGAAAAAGGAAGTCGTAATACCTGTTGGTACCTTCCAAGCAAATCCATGAACACAAACAATACTAAAATCACAGATAGCTGTTGATGAATCAGGTTATATTATCACAAATCCATGAACAACCGAAACATCTGTAGCATGAGTATTCGCTGCTGGTGATGTACAAGATAAAAAGTATCGCCAGGCCATCACCTCTGCCGGCACAGGTTGTATGGCAGCTCTCGAAGCAGAGAAATATCTCTGATCATTGCCCGTCTAGAAACATACTATAGATATAGATATAGATATGTCACTATTTCTAAAGCATGAATGCTTTAGCTTTTTGATTATAACATACATATAGAGTATAATGAAGAATGTATAGTACATGGCATAAAGTATTTTATATCTTCTTCTCTTTTTTTCTATGGTCAAAAAACCTTTATCACTTCGCAATGTCTCAGCACTCTTCAACAAATGATTATCTCTGATTGTGATTGTAATGATCGTATCGACGCTTTCTTGATCATCTACATGGGCATTTTCAGCAGTTCATCAACCTGCTCGTATCTCTGTTGGTCCAAATACAATACAATCAAACAACTGATCACTGAATGCATCTCTTTCTAGCGATGGGCGTTTCGTCGCTTTCGACTCCGATGCAAGCAATCTCGTTGCTAATGATACGAATGGTATTGGAGATGTATTCGTCTACGATAGACAGAGCAATATCATAGAAAGAATATCAGTTGATAGTAATGGCGTCGAAGGAGACAGCGCATCATCCAGTGCATCGATATCTCCTGATGGACGTTATGTCACATTCTTTTCGATGGCAAGCAATCTCGTATCATGAGATACCAATGGTGTATGAGACATATTCGTCCATGATAGACAAACAGATAGTACGACAAGAGTATCTATCGACAGTAATGGTAACGAAGGTAATGGAGTATCGTCATTACCCTCTATAGCATCGGGCGGACGCTATGTCGCATATCATTCCACAGCGACCAATCTCGTTGCCAATGATACGAATGCAAAAATAGATGTATTTATGCATGATAGAGTCACTGGAACAACCACAAGAGTTTCAATAGACAGTAATGGTGTAGAGGGCAACAATGTTTCATGGAAGTCTTCGATATCTCCTGATGGGAACTTTATTGCATATCTTTCCAATGCCAGCAATCTCGTATCATGAGATACCAATGGCGTATGAGATGTATTTCTCTATGATAGAATCAATGCCACCACAACAAGAATATCTGTAGACAATAGTGGTGCCCAGGCGACAGGATGATGACCGACTATTAGCAATCCTGCATGGAGACCATCACTTTCAGATGATGGACGTTATATCGCTTTCTGATCGCATCTCAATACTCTCGTGCCATGAGATACGAATAGCTCACAGGATATATTTGTTCGTGACACTATCGCACAGACTACTACGAGAGTATCAGTTGACAGTAATGGCACTCAATGAAATGGATTTTCCGATCAATTATCGCTATCTCCTGATGGTCGTTATGTCGCATTCAGATCCTATGCCACCGATCTCGTTACTGGTGATACAAACGGACGACAAGATATTTTTGTCCACGATAGACAAAATGGCACAACAACCAGAGCATCCGTCGATAGCAACGGCATCCAAGCAGATCGTGTATGAGACATACCATCAATATCATCAGGTGGACAATATGTAGCATTCTCATCATTGGCATATAATCTCGTCGCCAGTGATACAAACAATACAACAGATATATTTATCCGTGATACACAAGCAAACAATACAACAAGAACATCATTGGGAAATATAATTACCGAAGCAAATAATGCCTCACAGAGAACAGCAATTTCTGAGGATGGACGTTATGTAGCTTTCGTATCTGATGCAAGTAATCTCGTTACTGGTGACACGAATGGATACTATGACTTCTTTGTCCATGATAGGCAATCAAATATAACTACTCGTATATCCGTCGATGATAATGGCAATCAAGGAAGTGATCCATTCTGACTATGATTTACATTCAATAATATATATTCACCATCTATGTCCGATGATGGACGTTATATAGTCTTTGCCTCTGATGCAGATAATCTTGTCAGTGGTGATAATAATGGAGATATAGATATATTTCTCCATGATAGCATACTCCATACGACCACTATGGCATCAGTAAGTAGTAGTGGTACTTGGGCGAACGGGACTTCTTTGGCTCCTTTTATCTCACATAATGGTCGTTATATCACTTTTGCATCATATGGAAACAATCTCGTTACTGGCGATACCAATGGACGTGCAGACATTTTCGTCCACGATAGACAAAGCGGTACGACAACCAGAGCATCAGTCAATGATGCAAACATCCAATGAAATGCAGACTCATTAAGTGCAGTAATTTCTGATAATGGACGTTATGTGGCTCTATGGTCATTTGCAGACAACCTCATTACTGGTGATAACAATGGCACTACAGGTAGTGCATGTCCAGATGTCTTCGTTCGTGATACACAAACATCGATGACAACCATAGTCAGTAAAGATAATAATGGCACTATAGGTAATAGTTGTTCATATGATCCATCTATTTCTGCCGATGGACGTTATATTGCTTTTGCATCATATGCAGACAATCTTGTAGCAAACGACAACAACGGCTATAACAGCGACGTCTTCGTCCATGATATGACCACACAGACCACAATAAGGGCATCCGTCGACAGTATGGGCACGGAGGCAAATAGTAATTCATATAAACCATCAATATCATCAGATGGGCGTTATGTTGCCTTCACATCAGATGCAAGCAATATAGATATGATGGCTACTCTCTGACTGTCTATGACCTGATCTATACCTCAAGCATATATATATGACATGACGACAAAGACAACCAATCTCGTCTCTGCCAAAGATATATGAGTCTATCCTAATGCATGATGACAAGATCTATCAATCTCTGCCGACGGACAGACTATAGCATGGTCTACAGATGCAAGTGACATCATCACCAATGACACAAACAGCGTATCTGATATTTATGTGACATCAAGCTATATCGATGTACCTAGCCCTGCAATTTATGCGACAGCCGTATCACTTACTGGATGAAGCAACACATGAACCATAACCATCAATGGTACAGGACTCGCAAGCGAAAGTCTCTCGATCATTATGAGACAGTATAATACACTCGGGACCTTACTAAGATCAGATATATATACTAGCACTATCGATACAAATGGAGAATGGTCTGTACCTATAGGTATCAATGTAATATCTGGATCGATCGATATCATTGCATCACTCTATGATGCGACAAGTGATAGTAGTACTGCACGCAAAGTAAGTCATGCGTCACTCTCGACACTCTCACTCACCATCATCCCAGCACCCCAAACACCTAGCACTCCAACCACAAATGTAACAACTGTTGCTTCTTCATATGGATGAGGTGGTGGTTGAGGATGATTAACAGCTGATATATGTCCAAATGGAGATAACTCATGGAGCCTCTATGATGGGACATGTGGCATAGCAATATCTATGATACCTACTGTTCATCCAGTAACAACTGTAGAAACGACGAAAAACACTATAACAACAAAAACAGTTAAAAGTATTATAAAAAAATGTTATTATTCTGATGGGAAAATACCAACCAGAAAAATAATCTATAGTGATGTCATCAAATCACCGTATAAAAATGATATAATGAAGTTATTTACGACATGTACGATCCAATGAGGAAATCAGACGATCTATGATACGAAGAAATTAGTCACAAGAGGCGAACTACTAAAGATAGCACTCAGATCAGAAAGAGTACTACCTAAAAGCTTCAATCAAAATGCACCAGAATACAAATGAAAAGTACGATGGGAACCATACATGAATGCCGCATACAAAGACAAGAAGATACAATCTATCGTAGCAAAGCGATCATATGATTCTGTAGATAAAACCGCATCAAAAAATGACATATCCATGCTCCTATGAGCCATCAATCCGACAAAGTACAATACTATAAATCTATCAGGAAAATGATGACTCTCAAGATGAGAGCTGGCACATATTGTCGCAGCACATCTCGACTAATATAGAATAATCAGCACAGAGTAGCGACTATAATACGATAAAAAAGAGGAGCAAGACTCCTCTTTTTTCTTCAAAAACATCTTGCTAATCTTCCATGATATATGTATAGATAAGTACATGATATATCACATCTCCGATAGCCTCATGTATAATGTACGATCTTTGTATCAGGGCAGCCGCATTGGCGACCTTTTTTAGTATATAACGAAGTAGGATTATGAAATGTATTATCGTCACGGGTGGTGTCCTCTCCGGTGTAGGCAAAGGCATCACTGGCTCTTCTATCGGCGCACTCCTCACTGCTGCATGATATAGTATCTTTATGCAGAAATTTGATGGTTATCTCAATGTCGATGCAGGGACGATGAATCCATATAAGCATGGTGAAGTATTCGTCACCGAAGACGGTGCAGAGACCGATCTCGATATCGGACACTACGAGAGATTCCTCGATAGAGATATGAATCAGATGAGTATCTTCACGTCGGGTAAACTCATGCAAGAGCTGATGTCCAAAGAACGTCAAGGAGACTATCTCGGTAGTGATGTACAGATCATACCACATTTCACCAATCTCATAAAAGAGAAAGTACACAATGCATATACAGCAAATCAAGCAGATATATCTATCATCGAAGTCGGCGGTACCGTCGGTGATATGGAAAACGAAGCCATCGTCGAAGCAGTGAGACAACTCAGACAAGATCTTGGTTATCACAATGTCGTCTATGTCCATCTAGGTTATATACCGTATCTGATGGCATCCAAAGAATTAAAAACTAAGCCAATACAAAACAGTGTCAAAGACCTCCGTATGAGAGGCATCATACCAGATTTCCTCGTCTGTAGAGCCGACTACCCTATCCCCGAAGCCATCATCGAGAAGATCGCGTATATGACAGGCGTCAAAGCAACACATGTCATCCCTGCACCGACCATCGACAGTATCTATCGTATACCTCTCGATTATCACCAGCACGGTGTCGGACAGCTCCTCTTGGATCATCTGCAATTACCGTATACGAGTTTTGATATGCACAAACGAGAAACACTCGCAAGCCATATCACTGCATCGACAGAAGAGCTCCCTATCGCTCTCGTTGGGAAATATGGGACGATGCAAGATGCTGACTACTCACTCATCGAATCGCTGAAAGTCGCAGGCTTCTATCATCAGCGTAAAGTGCGTATCATCTTTGTGAATCCTGAAGAAATTAGCCAAGAAAATGTCGCTGACCGTCTAGGCAGTATGGCGTGAATATGTGTGCCTGGTGGCTTTGGGACGAGAGGGATCGAGTGAATGATCATGGCTATACAGTATGCAAGAGAAAATAGCATCCCTTATCTCGGTATCTGCCTCGGGTCACAACTCATGGCGATAGAATTTGCGAGGAATGTCCTGTGATATGCTGATGCGACGAGTGAGGAATTCGACACAGAGAAGCAAAGTACTCATCATATCATCCACATCATGGAAGAACAAAAAGCCATCAGACAAAAATGATGAACCATGAGACTCGGCTCCTATCCTTGCCTCCTCAAAGAGTGAAGCCTCATCGCCTCATGTTACGAGAAATATCAAAAAGATGAGAAATCTAAAATCCAAAACCTGCCTGCCGGTAGGCAAGGTTGAGAATGTATAATTTCTGAACGCCACCGTCACCGCTACGAATTTAACAATAGCTATAGACCTGAATTCGAAGAGCATGGATTCACTATCTCGGGCACCAGTCCTGACTGATCGCTTGTCGAGATGGTCGAGCTCAGAGATCATCCCTGCATGATCGCTACCCAAGCTCATCCTGAACTGAAAGCCAGACCCACGAAGCCGCATCCGATGATGATGGGATTTATGGAAGCGATGGTAGTGTCAAAAGAATAGCCTTGCATAGACGAAGAAAATATCTATAAATGATTCATATTCAGTCCTATTTCGCAATGCAAGCTCATCGATGCTATGAGCACGAAGTATACTGCCTATAAGTTTTAGTTAGCGGTCAGCTTAGGACGACACGACCCAGTAAACCAAACAAACAACTAAATGAGAAGTGACGGATACAGAAATACAATAAAATCTTTCGATGAAATCAGTAGCTTTGATTTCACAAGACAGCTTACTGACAAAATCAAAAGTGAAATTGAAAGCAAAGGAAAGGAATATATTCTTGGCGTTGACGAAGAAGAATTTAAGGCATACTTAATTAACCATTACTCTTTAGAACCACTGACCATTGACTATGACAGCGAAACAGTTGACGAGCCTACAGTTTCAAAAGAATGGGTTGAAGACAGATTTTACAGAGAAAAATACCAAACCGAAGTTTTCAGTTTTACTATCAGATACAAATTCACGGGTTCAAGTGTGCTGTTCAGAGTTCAGCCAAGCACTTGGACAATGACTTCTGCTGACATATACGTTAACGAACAAAACAACACTGTTTCATTCAGTTTTAAGTTATATAAAAAAGACCCCGAAGAATTTAAAAGAACAAAGAGCGACTTTCAGAGAAGTGCATTTACTAATTTGGGGAATACTAATCAAGTTGCAACAAGTTGGATGCAATCTTTGTCAGGGACAGTGAACTCCTTATTCCAGCAACAAAAAAATAAATACTTACAAGAAAACGATTTCTTCACGGCTATTAACGTGAAAGTTAATAAGGACACGACTTCTGTTTTTACTGCACCGACAATTAAAAAGAAAGTAATTCCGCAACCTTCAGTTTCTAAACACAAAGAGTTTTCCTCTGAGCCAATGATGGCAAAAGAAATGTATGACGACATTCTTAAAGTTATTTACGACTTAGGAAAAAGTATGGAAAAGAAGCCTTCAACGTACAAGGACAAAGACGAAGAAGGAATTAGAGACCAATTTCTATTGGTTTTAGAAACTCGCTATGATAGCACAACAGCATCTGGAGAGACTTTCAATAGAGGCGGCAAAACTGACATTATTCTAAAGTATTCGAAAGACGGTAGCAACTTGTTTGTTGCTGAATGTAAATTTTGGCACGGTGCTTCTGAATTTCACAAAGCAATTTCACAGCTATTTGACAGGTATCTAACGTGGCGTGACTCTAAAGCTGCATTGATGCTATTTGTGACAAACAAAGATTTTACAAGCGTTATTGACACCATCACAAAAGAGACACCAAACCACCCTTACTTTTTGAAAACAACTGGGACAAGAGGCGAAACATCTTTTAGTTTTCACTTTCATTTACCGCAGGACAAAGACAAAGTAGTATTCTTGGAAATAATCGCATTTCACTATGACAAGTAGAGACAGAAAAGAAAGCCGCAGAACGTTACCCACTTACAACTTTTCAATCTCCTTCCCTACACTCAACAACTGATACTCCGACCGATGCTTACCCATGATCTGGAGTCAGACAGGAAGTTCTTCATCACCATCCATCACCGTCCCCATCGGGATCGAGATCGCAGGGATACCACAGATATTCACGACGATCGTGTAGATATCAGCGAGATACATCGCGAGAGGATCGTTGACCTTCTCTCCGATTTTCCATGGCAGGATAGGTGATGCTGGTCACATAATCACATCCACATCATGGGTAAAATGATCTATCATCTGCTGTGTCACCACCGTCCTGAGATCCATCGCTTTGACGAAGAGTCACTCGTACTCCGATGCACTGAGGATATGAGCACCGAGCAGTATCCTCCTGATCACCTCATCACCAAGTCAGGTAGAACGCATCGCACCGATATAGGCTGCGTGACTCTCATAACGAGTCGTATCATCCGATGTCCCATATCTGATACCATCATATCTCGCCATATTGCCACTCACTTCGGATGGGACGAGGATATAGTAGACTGCCAGAGCTGTCTCCAATAATGGCATATCGATATCGACGATGATCGCTCACTGTGCTTTCATCTTCTCGATGTTGTCGAGAAAGAGCGATTTGATCCTCGGATCGAGACCTTCACCGATGTATTGCTTGGGGACACCGATACGTAGTCATTGCAATGACAGAGC